>DULF01000022.1 GCA_012840535.1 Clostridiaceae bacterium | reverse complement strand
TATCCACGAATATCACATAGCTGAAGAAAGGTGTGGCCGTGCCTGAGCCCGCCACAAATAATTTCTCCTTTTTCCTTTTGTTCTGCAATTTCCCTTTCAACATTGTTCCAGTCAATTGGTCCTATTCCCATGCATACATTTGGATCAGGGGCTTTATAATCCTTAAACGCTGACCAGTCTGACAAAGGGTGCCTGGTTACGGTTCCTGTAATTCCATCCATTGTCGTTTCCCAGACACAGCCCCAATCATCAGTAAAGGGAGCATCTTTACGCGCAACTAATGCAAAATCGGGAACGTATTTACCCTTAGGCCTTTTGAAGTCAGGGAACAGGAATTTATGAGATTCCATCAGTTCAAACAGCTCATCCTGCGGATAGACCTGCCAGCAGGCGTCATTTATATGGAAATGCATTGGTATGTAGTCAGGCCTTTCGAATCTTATTGCCTTCAGAATATTTTTACGCTTGTCACCAGGTTTAATATTCATTTTCAAACCACCCTTAATGAAAGTTTACGTAAATTAACATATACTATTGTAAACTTTTTAGGATATAGGTGTCTTTCAATTTTGTTACATGATATAATCTTATACAGATTGACAGCAATCCGGGGTGAATCTGTCATGATGAATAATAGAGAGTTATTTAATAAAGAACGCATAGAAATATATTTTCCTACTCTTTATGATTATTCCTTCAAACTGGGAAGGGTTAACTATTCCAAAGCGCATCCTCCTCTTGAATTGCATGTACATGAAGGAATGATGGAAATAGTGCTCATTGTAAAGGGAAAGCAGATTTACACGGTTGCAGGAAATGACTATTTGGTAAGAAGCGGAGATGTATTTGTTACTTTTCCGGATGAACCTCACAGTACGGCAGGGTATCCGGAGGACAAATCCCTGTTATACTTTCTTATTATTGATCTTGAAAAACTTAAAACCGGATTTTTAGGGTGCGATGATAAAGAAGGCAGGCTCATTGTCCAATCTTTAAACAGGATAAAAAGAAGAGTGTTTAAAGGCTCTGAAGGTTTAAAACCAATGCTTGATAAGGTCATCACCGCTTTTTACAGTGACTGTCCCTTTAAAAACACTTTAATACGTAACCAAATTTCAGATTTTATTATTAATATTATAGAATGCGAACGAGCTGATAATACTTTGGATAATTCCTATATGCAAAAAGTCCTTGACTATATTGAGCAAAATATCTGTGAAGATATAAACGTTCCCATGCTTGCTGAAATTGCAGGGTTATCCGAAGCCAGGTTTAAAATTAATTTCAGGAAACAAATCGGTATCCCGCCGCGCGAGTATGTGTTGCGCCGTAAAATTGAAGCTGCTAAGAATGTGCTGAAAAATTCAGATATAACTGTTACCGAACTGGCACACAGGCTGTCATTTTCGTCGAGCCAATACTTTTCTACTGTATTTAAAAGATTTACACTGATGAGCCCTAGGGAATTTAGGAAAATCCATCGGTAATCCTTTTCATTTTGTTGGAGTACGCTGGATGATAAGTATGTGCAATATCATATAAAAATATAAAAAGGGATAAGAGGCTTATATGCATGCTCTCTTATCCCTGAATTTTATTATAATTATTAACCTATTTCCTTAAACTCCAGCCCTTTTGAAAAGACTATAGCAGCTCCTGTTGCGGTTGCAAACTCGGCATTTGCAGGTATATGGAAGTTGACGTCGAACAACTTCCCTAGGCGGTGAAATATATCCCGAGCCTGGGGAACATTTGTAAGATTGCCTGTAAGAACTACGTCCTTTGTGCAATCAATTTTTGTGGCAAATACAGCAAGCATCCCAATTGTCTGGAATACAAGATTAATTATTC
>DULF01000196.1 GCA_012840535.1 Clostridiaceae bacterium | reverse complement strand
CTGATAACCGTCCTTGTCCTTACCAAAACGGTAAAGATCTTTTGAAAAACATCTTGGACATACAACGTTTGGTGGTATAATAGTCATGAGACCTAAACGCTCCTTTCTGGGAGGTAATGGTTTGTGACAATTTCCATTATACCAGAAGCGTTTCAGGTCTCATTTTTATTATTAAGTTAACAGAACACTCTTAGTAATAGGGAGGCTAACATGAATTTTAGTTTAATAACATGGTTTTTCAGGTGCGGCAAACGTAGTAATATTGTCGTACCTGTTATTTTATTTTTTTCTTATCTTTGAAGGTGGCATTTGCTTATATCTCTTAAACATTCTGCTAAAGTAGTTAATATCATTAAAGCCGCATGCGAGAGCTGTTTCGGTAATATTCATATCAGTTTCTCGAAGAATTTGTTCAGCTTTATTAATACGAAAACTATTAAGATAATCAACAAAGGACCTGCCGGTGGTTTCCTTAAAAAGGCGGCAGAAATAATACGGACTGAGGTTTGCGACGCCGGATATATCTTTTACTGTTATGTTTTCATAATAGTTATCTTCCACATATTCAAAAACGGCTTTAAACCTTTGTAATGTTTTTGCCCGCATATCACATTCCTGGGGTGTCAACATCCTGTCTATGTGGTTTCTTACCAGGTGGGAGATAAATTCGAATAACCCTGCTTTTATGGCCAACTCGTACCCAAAGTTCTTCTGATTGTATTCTTTAATTATATTTTCAAAGCATTTTGTAATAATTCTGTCACCTGTTAAATCATTTTTGAAAATTATATTATTATTAATGACAGGGTTTATAAATTTTGCCTGGGTACTATCTATGAAACTGCTTTTTAAAAGTGACATGTCTATTATTATACACTCAAGCGATAAATCACTGCACATGTTTTCAAAAGTATGTATGTCGTTGCAATTTACCAGTACCAGAGAACCCTTTTCCGCATAGAAGCTGTTTTTATTGCACTGGATACGCATTTTACCCCTTTTGAAGAGTAAAATCTCCATATGCTCATGCCAATGGCTATTAACAGTTAAATTTTTATCAGAACTTTCAATTCTCAGTACTTTCATAGGGAATTCAGGGTCAGGCATGTCCATGTGCTCACGTAGATTAGTATCCCTCATAAACATACTCCTATGGCAATATAATACTAATTTATAGCAAATATATCAAGGTAATTCAGCTGTATACCTTTATAATAATACATAAAGATAGTTTGTCAATAGCAATTTTATTATGAGAGGAGAATTGCAGGTGAAGTTAGGGGTTTTAGTATTATTAAACAATGAAGTTGACCAAGAATTTAAAAAGGTAAGAGACCTGGGATTGGGTACATGCCAGCTTTGCTGCTGGGATAAGAGTTATTTTACTGAAGAGATGGCTGAGAAGACAAAAAATGCCGCAAAGGAGTACAGTGTTGAGATTACGGCTTTATGGTGCGGATGGGAAGGACCTGCTGTATGGAATTTCTACGGGGGACCTATAACATTGGGCCTGGTACCGCCTGCATATAGGTTTGCAAGAATTAAAACGCTGTGTAAAGGCTCAGATTTTGCGAGAATGATTGGGGTTAAGGACATGATTACGCATATGGGATTTATACCCGAGAACCCAAATGACCCTGACTATTCAGGCGTATTACAGGCTGCCATATTCGTTGCCCAATATTGCAAAAACAACGGACAGTATTTTCTCTTTGAGACAGGACAGGAAACGCCCGTTACGTTGAAGAGGCTTATCGAGGATACGGGAATGGATAACATAGGAATTAACCTGGACCCTGCCAACCTGCTCCTGTATGGAAAGGCAAATCCTGTAGACGCTCTTGATATTTTTGGTGAATATGTCAGGGGAGTGCATGCAAAGGATGGAGAGTATCCTACCAATGGCAGAGAACTGGGTGTTGAAAAATCCTTGGGAGAAGGCAGGGTTAATTATGAAATGTTTATACCAAAACTTAAGAAACTTGGTTATAAAGGCGCTCTTACTATAGAACGGGAAATAAGCGGAGAACAGCAGATTAAGGATATCTTAAAGGGCAAGGAGTTCCTTGAGAGAATAATAAATGGTTTAGAATAAGCTGGAGGAGGAATCCATATGAGAATGGCTTTAGTTGGTTTGGGAGGCATTGGAAATGTTCATTTAAGTGTGTATGAATCAATGCCCGATGTGGAAATAGCCGCCGTTGTTGATGTCGATACGGAGAAGGCCGCAGCCAGGTTAAAAAATAAGAGTATAAAAATGTATAATTGTATTGATGACATGTTGATGAGTGAAAACGTTGATTTTGTTGACATATGCACTCCCACATACCTACATGAGGAACATGCGGTTAAGGCTATGAACAAAGGTGTTCACGTGCTGTGTGAAAAGCCCATAGCCCTGACAAATGAAAGTGCGGACAATATGATTAAAGCGGCAAAAGCTAACGGCGTAATTTTCATGATTGCTCATGTTATCAGGTTCTGGCCGCATTATGAATATCTGAAGAAATGTTATGATGAAAGAAAATTCGGGAAACTATATACTGCGTTCTTTTCAAGAATTGGGGAAATTCCGAGATGGACGCACGATAATTGGTGGATGGATGAAAAAAGAAGCGGAAGAGCGCCCATAGATTTGCATATTCATGATGCAGATTTTGCTCTCTATTTACTTGGAAAACCTAACTATATTACCGGGAAAGCATGTGAAGATTATGAGAATATAACATATATTACCGCTTGCTACGAATATGATGATTGCCTTGTAAACATCGAAGGTGGAATGTTCAGGGCACCATATCCATTTGAAATGTCATACAGGGCAGTGTTTAAGAGGGCAGTGCTGGAGTTCAGGAACAATAAGCTTGTTGTTTATGAGGACGGTAAGAAACCGGAGGAGATTAAGTTTGATAATATGCAGAATATTGAATCGGGAATTAATATTTCATCTGCCAATGGTTATGAGAATGAAATAAGATATTTTATCGAATGTGTAAGGACAGGCAAACCACCTGAAATAACAACTCCGGAGAGCAGCGCAGAAAGCCTTCTCATGGTTAAGAAAACTCTTGAGTCAGCAAAATTAGCGCAAAAGATCAAAATATAAACTTTACGGAATCATTTAAAAGGGTTGCATATAGGAAATATGCGCCCTTTTTTTCTATCCTTGACGGTAGTAATCTCTTTATGTATAATGTTTCTTAATATTTTTGACCGGCATGCATAAGATGAGCGTCTTAAAATAGATAAAAAGTGTTCGGAATATTTCACAAGGAGGTATTGTATTAATGGCATATTATTATAAAGAGTGTTCAAGGACTTTTAGTGAATATTTGCTCATACCCAACCTGACAAGGAAGGATTGTGTTCCTGAAAATGTTTCTCTTCAGACACCGCTTGTCAGATTCCAAAAAGGTGAAGAAAGCCCGTTGAAAATTAACATACCGCTGGTTTCAGCTATAATGCAGGCGGTATCTGATTCGGGAATGGCCATTGCTTTGGCCCGGTGTGGAGGGTTATCCTTTATTTATTGTTCGCAACCTATAGAAAGCCAGGCTGAAATGGTTAAGAAGGTAAAAAAGTATAAAGCAGGCTTTGTTGTAAGCGACTCAAATTTAACGCCGGAAAATACCCTGGCAGATGTTGTTGCCTTAAAGCAAAAGACAGGCCACTCAACTATAGCGATAACAGATGACGGCACTGCAAACGGAAAACTTTTAGGCCTGGTAACAAGTAGGGATTACAGGCTGAGCAGATGTCCACTGGACACAAAGGTCAAGGAATTTATGACTCCTTTCTCATCTCTTATATATGCGTATGAGGGCGTTACATTATCAGAAGCGAATGATATGATTTGGGACCATAAGCTGAACTGTTTGCCGATAATTGATAAAAATCAAAAACTCTTATACCTAGTATTCCGCAAAGATTATGACAGCCACAAGGAAAATCCCAATGAACTTCTTGACTCGCATAAAAGGCTTATGGTAGGCGCAGGAATTAATACCAGGGATTATAAGGAAAGAGTCCCTGCTTTGGTAGACGCAGGCGTTGACGTGCTATGCGTGGATTCATCCGATGGATTTACCGAATGGCAAAAGGACACTATCCAGTGGATAAAGAACGAGTATAATGGCGAAGTGAAAGTCGGCGGAGGCAATGTCGTTGACCGGGAAGGCTTCCTGTATCTTGCGGAGGCAGGCGCCGATTTTGTAAAAGTCGGCATAGGAGGTGGCTCCATATGCATTACAAGGGAACAAAAAGGCATAGGAAGGGGACAGGCTACGGCTGTCATTGAGGTAGCAGCAGCAAGGGATGAATACTATGAAAAGACAGGCATATATATTCCGATATGTTCTGATGGAGGAATTGTGCATGATTACCATATGACCCTGGCGCTGGCCATGGGAGCTGATTTTATCATGTTGGGAAGATATTTTGCGCGTTTTGACGAGAGCCCGACAAGGAAGCTCAGGATTGGCAATAACTACGTAAAAGAATACTGGGGTGAAGGTTCTAACAGGGCAAGGAACTGGCAGAGGTACGACATGGGCGGAGCCCATAAAATGGACTTTGAAGAAGGTGTTGATTCTTATGTGCCATATGCCGGAAAATTAAAGGATAACCTTGATGTTACCCTAAGCAAAATTAAGGCAACCATGTGTTCTTGCGGAGCTACTTCTATAAAGGAGCTTCAAAAAGTTGCGAGGATCACTCTTGTATCATCAACGAGCATCATAGAAGGCGGAGCGCATGATGTAATACTGAAAGAAAGCGATATATCTGAATAAACCGCAAAACGGTTTATCGGGTAAGAGGTACGGGGTAAGGGGTTCCGTGAGGTACTCCTTATCACTTACTTATTACCCCTAACCCCTTTTACCTATTACCTGCAAAAAACAAACTGCAAGGCGGTTTGTTTTTTGAATATTCTGCCTTTCAATATAATAGTTATAACTATATAACTGTTATATGAAGGCAGGTTTTTTTATGAGCAACATCGCGCTGGTTATTTCCGAAAAGGAAGAAAGCAGTAAATTTGTAAACAGTAAATTTGCAAGGAGGACCTTTCGACACTTTCTATATTTTGCAAGGAAAAACAAATTGGCTGAAAGCGTAAGAGAAATAAACATGTACGAGAATCTGAACTTGTATATAATCAGACTGCCTTTCAGCCTGACGGAACTTGGATTTGTTAATAAAAATAAAATTGCCCGGTTTATTAAGGACGAATGTGAAAAACGCGAAATCAAGAGCTTGATTATTCCCGATGAAATATACAATACTTGTGTGATTGATGGTTATGCTCAAAATCCATTTGGCGGGAAATATTTGTATAAGTGTCTTCTTGTTAATATTCTTGACGATATTTACTTAAAAAGGGGAATAAAGATTGGGGATCTTGATATTGTAGTCATAAAAGGAGAAAATGACGGTGAGCTCTACTCAGTAGTAAGGCAGCTTTCCCCTTTAGTAAAGTATTTGAGTATTTTGACTGACAGCAAGGATGGTATTCAACACGAAATTGACGGCATATTTGGGGATTACGGCCTGTCAATAGGAATTTCAGAGGATTTCAGTCTTGCAGCAAGAGACGCTGATTTAATAATCAATTTAAGAAATTCTTTTGATACCGTAAAGAACATGAAAGTAAATCCTGGAGCGGTAATTATTAACTACGGAGGAAAAGATGCGGTCAGATTTTTTGATAAGGGGACCCTTATAAACGAAATAGAAGTAGGATTGCCAAAAAAGGATTTTTTGTGGGTGGATACATCTATAAGCAGATTTTTCAACAATGTGCAAATAGCAGAAATAGTTCTGAGTCATAAAACAGGTTTGGAAGACATGGTTTCAGCGGGTATTATTGACTGCAGCGCCGCGGAGAAAATTTCAAAGGAATTTGTAATCAGTGGTTTCAGAATAAGTAATTATATAGGAAGATATGGTATTATACGGACAGGAGACATCAGATGTGTTAAGGCAAAGTAACGGTGAAAAACTATTATTTAAGGATTAACATGAAAAAGTGCAGATATTTTCGGCAAAACATTTCTTCAGATGCTTTGGATAAAAGTTGATAAACTGGCACACTTCTTGACAATGGATATTTTGTATTCTATAATTAGGAGAATATGAAGAAGTAAGCCTGTTTGATTTGGCTATTTCGGCATTATTACAAGCTTGTACAAGGCCTTTTGCTGTTACGCCTTGGGAAGTTTGTAAGAATAAATTAGATATAAATGCATATATTATCAACACAAATTATGAGCACAAATTTATTTGAGTAAAGGAGAGACTTCAAATGAACGGCAAAGAAGTCGTACTGACTTATGAAGGCTTAAAAAAGCTGGAAGAGGAATTGAATTATTTAAAGGGAGTCAAAAGAAGAGAAATAGCAGAGAGGATAAAGCAAGCCCTTTCATTCGGTGACATATCTGAAAATTCAGAATACGATGAGGCAAAAAATGAACAGGCTTATGTAGAAGGTAAAATTGTGCAAATCGAGGCATTACTGAAGCGCGCACGTGTAATAGACGAAGATGAAGTCAGTACTGAAAAGGTGAGCATAGGTTCTAAAGTTAAACTTCTGGATCTGGAAATGAACGAGGAAGTTGAATACATGATAGTTGGATCTACTGAAGCTGATCCTTCAAAATATAAAATTTCAAATGAGTCGCCTGTAGGAAGCGCTCTTATGGGCAAAGCGAAGGGCGATACTGTAGAGGTAAATGTTCCGGACGGAGTAATAAGATTTAAAATACTGGAAATCATGAAATAGATGAAGCTGTTGTATTATAAGCTGAATTTAATATATAATAGTTTTAATAACAGTTTACTTTCTATAATGTAAACTGTTATTTTAATGTTAAGGGAAATATACGTATGTCAAGAATTTATAAAAAAGCATACATTAATTTCGGGAGGTTTACTAATGTCTAATAATTTGCAAAACAGCCAGGAACTACAGGATTTGAACGAGATACTCAGAGTAAGAAGAATGAAGCTCATGGAACTGCAAAAAAAGGGGAAAGATCCTTTTGCTATTGTAAAGTATGATGTTACGCATTCATCACAGCAAATAATAAATGATTTCGATAATCTTGAAGGAAAGCATGTATCGTCCGCAGGAAGGATTATGTCAAAAAGGGATATGGGGAAAGCCAGTTTCTGCCATATCCAGGACAGAGAAGGAAGAATTCAGATTTACGTCAGGATAGACGAAGTCGGACCTGACGTTTACGAGGATTTTAAAAAATTTGATATAGGCGATATAGTTGGCGTAGCCGGCGAAGTTTTCAGGACCAAAAAGGGAGAAATATCCATAAAGGTAAAGGAAATTACTTTACTTTCCAAGTCCCTCCTGCCTCTACCTGAAAAGTGGCATGGTTTGAAGGATGTGGATTTGAGGTACAGACAGCGGTATCTCGACCTGATTGTCAACCCTGAGGTGAGAAAAACCTTTATTCTCAGAAGCAAAATAATAAAGGCTATAAGAGAATTCCTCGATAACAGAGGTTTTCTTGAAGTTGATACGCCACTATTGAACACTATTCCCGGCGGTGCTGCAGCCAGACCTTTTATTACTCACCATAATACTCTTGGTATAGACCTTTATTTAAGGATAGCTCCCGAGCTATATTTAAAGAGGCTTATAGTAGGGGGGCTGGAAAAAGTATATGAAATGGGAAGAATGTTCAGAAATGAAGGAATATCAACAAAACACAATCCGGAATTTACCATGATGGAAGTATATGAGGCTTATACCGATTACAAGGGAATGATGGAACTTGCTGAAAGCCTTATTTCATATGTAGCTCAGAAGGTGCTCGGGACTACAAAAGTGACTTATCAGGGCCAGGAAATAGACTTAACTCCGCCCTGGAACAGGATGACCATGATTGAAGCTGTTAAGAAATATGCGGGTGTGGATTTTGACCAAATCTCAAGTGACGACGAAGCACGCAGCATAGCAAAGGAGAAGGGCCTGAGCGTTAAAGACGGTATGACTAAAGGCGAGATTCTGAGCCTGATGTTTGAAGAATTTGCCGAAGAGCACCTAGTACAGCCTACTTTTATATACGATTATCCTATCGAAGTTTCACCCCTTACAAAAAGAAAGCCTGACAGGCCTGAGCTTACTGAAAGGTTCGAAATTTATATAACAGGACGTGAAATGGGAAATGCTTATTCTGAATTAAACGATCCGATCGATCAGAGAGAAAGGTTTTTAGACCAGGTAAGGAGAAGGGAAAGCGGCGATGAAGAGGCGAATATGATGGATGAAGATTTTCTTACTGCATTGGAATATGGCATGCCGCCAACAGGGGGCTTAGGAATAGGTGTTGACAGGTTGATTATGCTTTTGACGGATTCTTATTCAATTAGGGATGTACTGCTGTTTCCTACCATGAAGCCGAAAAGTGATGATATGCCATAGACATAGAAGATAATGTATTATTAGGAATGAAACATCAAGGGTTTTGAGAGTTTATTGATTATTTATTTAATCTGATAGGGGGGGTAATGTATTGGAAAAAAAGGAAGCATATCAAATCCTTGGGTTGTCAGAGGGAGCAAGCAAAGAACAAATACAGAAGAAGTATAACGTCTTAATTAAAAGATATAGGATGAGCAGCAGCGATAGCGGTGAAAAAAGCCCGGAAATTGATATGGAAAGAGTTGATATGGCTTATAACCTGCTAATGGGCTATATTGTTGAAGAACCGTCCGAGAGCAGACCATATAAGCCTAATCCCATTCTTCAAAAAATGGGAGTTGATGAGAAAAAGGCAAAAAACTTTTTATATTATTATAAGTTCCATATTATAGGAGCAATAATTCTGGTAATTCTTGCTGTTTTCTTTATAAAGGATGTAGTGTTCCGAGTGCCTTCAGATCTGGATGCAGCTTTCGTTGGTGAGATATATTATAGCGATACGGAGCTTTTTAAGCAAAATGTCATGAGCAAAATGCCCGAATTAAGAGAAATGTCCATAGATGCCGCTATATTTGCGGAAGGCATGGATGCACAGATGGAATATGCAATGAATATGAAAACAGTGGTTCTTTTTGGAGGCGGGACTGTCGATATCTTCCTCCTGGACAAAGCCAGCTATGAGAAATTTGGTTCTCAGGGCGCATTTGAAAATCTTGATAATATTGCCGGTAAGCTGAAAATTGATGAGGAAAAGAGCAAGGACTTACTTTTAAAAACTGAGGAAGATCCTGAAGAGCATCTGTACGGAATAGATGTAAGTGACAGCAAGTTGCTGAAGGAGTCTGGCATAATAGGTGAACGTATTATTGCCGCAATAAGAGTGAATGCCAAACATCATGAAAATGCGTTACGCATGTTGGAATTGTTGCTGGAATAACCTAGCCAGAAGTTAATTAATACAGGTTAAGGGGGATTGAAATGTCAGGTGAATTAAATATCAAGGAAGAAAATCTGGGTGATTCAATAGAGGTTTATTTGGATGGAGAAGTTGATATCTATACTTCACAGAGATTAAAAGATAAGCTTTATGGTATTATTGAAAAAAACCAGTTGGATCTGAGAATTAATTGCAGGGATCTTAGCTATATAGACAGTACAGGCCTTGGGATTTTTGTAGGAGCATTAAAGAAAGCTAAACAGAACGGAAAAAGCATTTATATTTCAGAACTCAAGGAAAATATTAAGAAGCTGTTCATGATAACAGGACTCGATAAGCTGTTTATTATAGAGGAGTGAAATATGAGTATGCCGGTTGATAATATTGAGCTGCTGCTGCCGTTCAAAGCTGAATATGTCAGCATAGCAAGGCTTACAGTTTCAGGAATTGCAAGCAGGATGGGATTTGACATCGATACAGTCGAAGATATAAAAGTTGCTGTTGCAGAAGTTTGCAACAGGATTGTAAGTATTGGAAGCAAGTTATCGAAGTATTATAAGATTAATTTTGCAATATCTGAACAAAGTTTGAAAGTTTTATTTACCTGTGAAGACAAATCTATAAGATGCATTTTCAACAATGAAGACGCCGAGCTTGCAGTTTCAATTATCAAAGCTTTAATGGATGATGTCGAGTTTTGCACCGATGGAAGTTATATATTGTCTATGACTAAATCTATTGGGGAGAATATGTAAATTATGGAGGAATTAAACCATAAGGCAATTGCATCAGATTCAAACTTTGATGAACAAGAGCTGTTTGCCAGCTACCAGAAAAGCCGCAGTATAAATATCAGGAATGAAATTGTCAACAGATATCTCTACCTTGCAGAAATCATAACTAAAAAGTTCCTTAACAGGGGCGTTGAATACGAAGATATTTACCAGGTGGCAAGCATTGCATTGATTAAAGCCGTTGAAAGGTACAACCCGGACAAAGGAGTAAAGTTTGTGAGCTTTGCAACTCCTACAATTATAGGTGAAATAAAGAGGTATTTTCGTGACAAGGCTTCTGTGATAAGAATACCCAGAAGGATTTACGAGGTCTACCAGAAGGTGAATCAAGCCAAGGAACACCTGGCACAGGAATTGCAGCGTTCTCCCAGAGTTGATGAAATTGCTGAGTATCTTAATATAAGTGAAGAAACTGTCCTTGAAATCATTGAATCATGGAATGCATACAATTTGCAATCCTTTGACCAGAATGTGCATAGCGACGATGATACGGAGCTTCACGAAACCATCGGAGAAGATGACACCGCTTTTGAAAAAATAGAGAACAGGGATTTTCTTGAAAAAAGCCTTAAAAGGTTTAATGATACTGAAAAGGAGTTTATAAAGCTCAGATATTTTAACAATAAGACACAAAAACAAATCGCTGACAGGCTTGGAGTTTCTCAGATGTATGTATCAAGACTTGAACGGAAGGTATTGGAAAAATTCAGGACAATTATAGGGAAATAATGCGACAGATAAATGTTTACGGTATATTAATGGTGGGTATTATTATATTGAACCAAAAGTAAGAATATTACACTATAATAATATAAATAAATGTTTTTTTAGGAAAATAATTTTTGTGCTTTTTTGCAGATAATGTTTTCCGAATGTTATATTCAAAATAAGGATGATGTGTTTTGAATGCGGTGAGAGCTTATAAGTGTAAAATGCCCAGCAACATTAAAAATATAGGCAATACTGTAAAAGATGTAATAAATTTTTTGCAGAGCGCTTACGGTGAGATTGATAAGTGTGTTCTTTTTGAACTGCGGGTAATACTTAATGAACTTATTTTAAATGCTGTAAAGCACGGCAATCTTGAAGATGAAACTAAATATGTAAGCATAAAAGCATTTATAGTAGAAGGCGACAAAGCGCTTATTGCAATTGGCGACGATGGACTTGGCTACGACTACAGAAATGTGCTTTACAACAGTTTAAATAATAATATATGTAATTTAAGTGATATAAAAGAAACAGGCAGAGGTATTTTAATAGTAAAAAATCTTTGTGAGAAGATAAAATTTAATAAAAAGGGAAACATGGTGTGTGTGATTAAAAAGCTTTCCTGCAATAACGGCCTGTAATATGAATGCAGATAACAGAATTGTCAGTTTTTTCTATTCAAAAACCTCACGGATGTCGTAAACCCTGTTATAGTCCTTTGTTACCGGATCTTTAACAACCTCCGACCTGTTATGGCTTAACAAACGGACAATATGGTATACATCTATCCAGATTTCATTTTTACCTTCCTTTTGTGACTCGTCAAAAATGAGCTGCATGCCAAAGTGAAGATGCGGTTGGCGAATGTTATTAACATTTTCAGTTCTGCTATAACCTGTTCTGCCTAAATATCCGATGACATCACCCGCTTTAACGACTGAACCCACCTTCAGGCTCTTGTGATAAGGAAAATTCTTTCTCAGATGAGCATAATAATAGTACCTTTTAGTATCATGGGAGCGTATGCCTATTCTCCATCCGCCGTATTGGTTCCATCCCATTGCTTCCACAATGCCGCCTTCGACAGCAATAATAGGTGTTCCCACCTGCCCCATAAGGTCATTCCCAAGGTGTATTCTTTTAAAGCCGTAAGAACGGCTGCTGCCGAAGTCATCATAGTGGTGATAGGGAAAATGTTTTGCTATGGGTGAAAAAGCCTTGAGCCCATAACGCCTCTCCCAGCGCTTTCCGCCTTCAGCGTTTTCATCAGGGACTTCAATCTCGTATTCTCCCAGGAAACCGGATAATACGGCGCTGTACGCTTCATAATAGTATGGATAATGTTTTAAATTTGCCGTAAGCTCCTCTATTGTTTTGCCTGAGTTTAACATTTCGGCCAAGTTCTCAAGATCCTTATCTTTATAATTTTTAAAATTGCCGCCATTTTTTGCGGCTAAATAGGCTAACATTTCAATCCAATTAAGTTTAACCGGTTTGTCTTGGGAATCAATGTCCATTTTCATAGCTTTGTACAATGCTTTGTATGGCACGTTAAAATCCACCCATGTAATAAACTCTCCGTTGCTCGAAACAGCAGCGCGTGTTTGATTTGAAATCAACCCCCATATAACTGTTAGTATGAACGCAAAAAGGACTGCACATAATGCAGCGTATACCAAACTTCTTTTTCTAATCAAAAAAATCATAACCAAACAATACCTGCCTTTTTTACACACTAACCACCTTAAATATTATGATTAAATGAAATAGAATATTCGGATATATTTATTGCTTGTCCATTTACTTTTTGCTTTTATTTAATTCAAAAGTCAAGCAAGCAAGAAGATGGACGTATATTTTGAAGGATTAAGTAGAAATATATAAATAAATTACGTTAAACAAAATAAATGATAGGTAAATGATGTTGATTAAGGCAAGAGATGATGGTATTCTAATAAAGCTGCTGTGAACAGAGAACAAAAAAACAGAAGAAGTCATAGCACATAAAGAAGAAATTAAAAAAGCAGTTGACAAAATTAGCGGCAGCGTGGTAATATATAAAAGTCGTCCTCGGAGGGCGGCAAAATATTGGACCTTGAAAAGTAAACAGTGTAAAAGGAACTCGTTGATTTACATCGGGTAATGGGTAAGAGGTTGGAGGTAATGGGTAAAACCGTTACAAAACTTAAATCCATGCCTGACTTTGAGCAAAGCTAGTAATTAGTGAGTCAAGAGGCTCTCG
>DULF01000195.1 GCA_012840535.1 Clostridiaceae bacterium | reverse complement strand
TTCTATCATTTTTTTTAGTAATTCAGGTGACTCACATGATGGCCCAATTGTGCAGATAATTTTTGTCTTTTTCATATATTATCTCCTTCTTTATTATCCTCAATTTTTCTCCGGTTTTTTTTCATCGTATATAAAAACATATATTTTCAAACAGGTCCCTATGAGTTAATTGTGGTTAGTGATATTGTTCCGGTGCTAAATCTATTATAAGGAAGCCGTACAACTGAAAATACTATCATTACTAACAAACTGACCGATATGAAAATTGTTTTTTTTGTGCACAATGCACTCGAAAAAAATTTTTTTGAGAATTGAGCAGTATGCACAAAAACCGACAATAGGGTGGCTATTGTTTTGGTTATAATGTGAATTGTTTTGAGTCAGGTGCCATCTATAATTGGTCATAAGAGTAATTTGATTCGCACAGTCTGTATTCACTGGCAATACTGTCCGATCTGCCAAACTCTATACACTATTAAGCAATTCTGGTAGTAGGACACAAATAATAAATGTACAAAACAAGGAGGTAATATTCATGCAAACAAGATCTTTTCGTGGTCGTGACTTTATCAGCACGCTTGAGTTCACCAAAGATGAATTAGAAACGATCCTAGAAACAGCTAAAACTCTAAAACAGGATGTGGCTATGGGGCGCGAGCACCCCCTGCTCAAAAACAAAACCGCATTCTTGATTTTTTATTGCCGATCAACACGTACCCGGAACAGTTTTGAAACAGGCATGACTCAATTAGGTGGCCATGGTAACTATCTTGATGTAGATAAGATTTATACCCCTGCTGTTGAAGGCGAAGAAAAAGCTTATGTGACTGAGAGGGTTGCTGATACTGCCCGAGTTCTTTCCAGGTTTGGACATGGCATCGTTATCAGAATTTATGGCGATGCAGTCAAATGGGTTTATGGTGCCGGCAACAAGTACATCCGCGAATTTGCCGAGTGGGCAGATATTCCTGTAATTAATGCAGAAGATGATGTATATCATCCTACACAGTCTTTGGCTGACATGCTGACCATTAAAGAAAAGCTTGGTGACCCCCGTGGCAAAAAACTGGTTGTCAGTTGGGCCTATTCCCCCAGTGTGAAGAAGCCGGTCGCTGTTCCCCAGTGCCTGATGGCAACTGCCAGCAAATTCGGTATGAATATCACTTTTGCTCGTCCGGAAGGATTTGAACTTGATCCTATGATAATTGATGCAGTTAAAGAAAATGTGAAGAAATATGGCGGCTCCTTTGAAGAAACCGACTCCATGAAAGATGCCTTCAAAGATGCAGATATCGTCTATCCGAAATCCTGGGCCAGCATGAGATACTTCCCACCGGCAACAGAAGCCTTTGATGAGCAAAAACAACGGGAGATCTTTGACAAAAACAAGGATTGGATTTGCGATGAGGAAATGCTGAAGCGTGCCAAGCATGATGTCCTTTATATGCACTGCCTCCCCTGCGACCGGGGTTATGAGGTAACAGATGCGGTAGCTGATGGACCTAATTCCGTTATTTTTGATCAGGCCGAAAACAGACTCCATATCCAGAAAGCAATTCTTTCTCTGTTATTGAAATAAACAAAAAAGCAATAGCTTGTCAATGGGGAAACCGGGATTCCCAGTTTCCTCATTGACAAAGGCCAGTTAATTGAAGGGTGGATCGATCAGGTATGGATTTAAGAATTAGAGAAATTGATGCAAGAGAAATATTGGATTGCCGTGGCAACCCAACTGTCCAAGTTGATGTCATATTGAATGACGGTACTATGGGGCGTGCCGATGTGCCAGCAGGTCGTTCTACTGGTGCAAATGAAGCGAAAGAATTGCGTGACGGTGAGAAGCGGTATGGAGGAATGGGAGTTAGAAAGGCTGTTGCCAATGTAAAAGAGCTTATCCAGCCTGAAGTTATAGGTATGGATGCTTCAAAACAGCGGGAACTTGATGCTGCTTTAATCGCTCTTGACGGAACTCCA
>DULF01000194.1 GCA_012840535.1 Clostridiaceae bacterium | reverse complement strand
TTATAAAGCCAGATGTCGTAAACAAACTTTCTGAACTGCTTTTTATTGTAGCAATTTATATATCAGACGTTCAGCCATCGGAATACTTTGAGGAAAGAGAATTTTACGAACAGCAGTCAGATATATCGGAATACATTCACTATATAAAAACTATGGGTGGAAGTGACGAAGAAATTGAGTCGTACCCTCTGGAAAAAGAAAGGGAGCTCCTTTCCTTAATAGCTTTGGGGGATAAGAAAGGTTCCCAGAGAGTATTGAACGAGATATTCGGCCATATATTTTTTTCAACAGGGGGTAAATTTGAGATTATAAAAGCGCGTGTGCTGGAACTTACCGTGTTGCTTTCAAGAGCGGCATTAGAAGGCGGTGCTGATGTAGAGCAAATATTTGGTTTGAACTACAAATTCCTTAACGAGATAAATAATTATCACACTATTGATGAATTAGCCTTCTGGCTTTCCAAAATCATGGCCAGGTTTACCGATTGCGTATTCAACCTGGCAAGCGCAAAACACGTTGACGTAATGTACAAAGCTATTGATTATATAAAGAGAAATTACATGAATAAGATAACTTTGGAGGAAGTAGCATCACATGTTTATTTAAGCCCTTCGTATTTCAGCAAGATTTTTAAAGAAGAAATGAAAGTAAACTTTAACACCTACTTGAATATGGTAAGAATTGAAGTTGCTAAGAAGCTGTTGCTTAATGACTCGATTGATCTGGTTGATTTATCCAACATGGTGGGATACGAAGACCAAAGCTACTTTTCCAAAGTCTTTAAGAAAATGACCGGCGTAAGCCCCGGCAAATACAGGGAGGCACGCGGGCAAATCAAGAAATGATTTATATGTAAACTATTTAATTACTTAGGCTCAATTTATTTAAATATATACTATTTAAATAAAAATTATATTTCAGGAGGGGTATGTAATGAGCATTTTAAACGAAATATCCACATTTCTTCAACAAGGTCGTGCCAAAAACGTAAAAGAATTGGTACAGAAAGCAATTGATGAAGGCGTTCCGGCAGAATCCATCCTTAAAGAAGGACTTATTGCAGGAATGAACGTAATCGGTGAAAAGTTTAAAAACAATGAAGTTTATGTTCCAGACGTACTTATTGCTGCAAGGGCTATGAATGCAGGTCTTGAACTGTTAAGACCGTTGCTTGTATCAAGCGGTGTAAAAGCAGCAGGAAAAGTTGTAATAGGTACTGTTAAAGGTGACCTCCACGACATCGGAAAGAATCTTGTCAGGATGATGATGGAAGGTAAAGGCCTTGAAGTAATTGACCTCGGGGTTGACGTGCCTGCAGAAAAATTTGTTTCTACTGCAATAGAAACAGGCGCAAATATTATTGCCTGCTCAGCGCTTCTGACAACTACAATGGGAGAAATGAAAAACGTAGTAGAAGCTTCAATAGCACAAGGTATTAGGGATAAAGTTAAGATTATGGTCGGCGGAGCTCCGTTGAATGATAATTTCTGCAAGAGCATAGGCGCTGACATATATTGTCCTGACGCAGCTTCTGCAGCTGATGAAGCTCTTAAAATCTGTGCAGGTTAATGACCTTTCCAATTGAGATATTAAGATATCTGTTTAAATATAAAAGCCAGAATGAGTATTCTGGCTTTTATATTTAACAAAACTAGATTTCCATTATTATCGGAAGGATCATTGGTCTCCTCTTGGTCTTCTCATACAGGTACTCGCCTAACATATCTTTTATTATATTCTTTTTCGTCGTCCAGTCGTTTTTCCTTTTTTCTTCGCATTTGAGCAATGCCTGTTTCGTGACTTCCCTTACTTCCTCCATCAAATGCTCTGACTCCCTTACATAAACGAAGCCTCTTGATATTACGTCAGGTCCTGCTATTACCGCTCCTGATTCTTTCTCTGTTGTAATTACTATAACAATCAGTCCGTCCTGGGACAGGTGCTTTCGATCCCTCAGCACAATATTTCCTACATCTCCAACTCCCAAGCCGTCTACAAGCACTTTACCCGAAGTAACACTTCCATTTATTTTGGCTGAGTCAGAAGTTAATTCAAGCACCTTGCCTATATCCATAATAAAAATATTCTCTTTAGGCATTCCAAGGCTGTGTGCAAGATTTGCATGCTGCTTCAGGTGTCTGTATTCCCCGTGAACCGGTATAAAATACTTTGGTTTAACAAGGTAATGTATAAGTTTCAGCTCTTCCTGGCAGGCATGTCCGGACACATGAATATCGGCAAGAGATTCATATATAACATCAGCACCCTTTTTGAACAGTTCATTTATTACTTTGAATATAAATTTTTCGTTCCCCGGAATGGACGAAGCAGAAATTATAACAAGATCATCCGGAGCAATTTCAACTTTCTTGTGATCCGAAGCAGCCATTCTGGCCAAAGCGGACATTGGCTCGCCCTGGCTACCCGTAGTGATGATAACAAGGTTTTCCGGATTATACCTGTCAATCTGCTCTATATCAACCAAGACACCCTCAGGCACATTCAAATACCCCAGGTCTAGCGCAACTTTTACCACGTTTATCATGCTTCTTCCACAAATGGCAACCTTTCTGCCGAATTTTACCGAAGCATTGATTATCTGTTGAATCCTATGGACATTTGAAGCAAAAGTCGCAACAAGTATCCTGCCTTTAGTTTTCATAAAAATTTCTTCGAAGGCATGTCCAACAGTCCTTTCGGACATGGTGTACCCTTCCCGCTCAATATTTGTGCTGTCACACATCAAAAGGAGAACGCCTTTTTTCCCCAATTCGGCAAGCCTTGCCAGATCCATCGGCTCGCCTTCGATAGGCGTATAGTCAATTTTAAAGTCTGATGTGTGCACAATTACACCTACAGGAGTGTGTATAGCCAATGCAACTGAATCTGCAATGCTGTGGGTTGACCGTATAAATTCAACCTTGAATGCTCCCAGTTGGATTGTCTGTGTCGGCTCAACAACTTTAAGGTCAACACTTGACAGCATGCCGTGCTCTTCCAGTTTGTATCCTACCAGGCCAAGCGTAAGCTTTGTCCCATATACGGGCACATTAATATCCTTTAATACATACGGAAGCGCTCCTATATGGTCTTCGTGCCCATGGGTCAGGATTATCCCTCTCACTCTATCCTTATTTTTAGCAACATACGATACGTCAGGTATTACCATATCAATACCTAACATGTCATCTTCCGGGAAAGCCATGCCACAATCGACTATAATAATGTCATCTTCATACTCAAATACTGTAATATTCTTGCCTATCTCCTGCAATCCGCCCAATGGTATAACTTTTAACTTTTTTTTATTTCTTGCCACTATCCAACCTCCAAAGTTTTGCAAATATCAAGTTAAAAAATAAAAAAACCGCACATTAACAACTTATATATTATATCATATTTCCGGTAAGTAAAACAAAAATTATTCAGAGCAACATATAAAAGCTATATTGGCATTATATTATTGCTAGTTTTCACACCAGTTTACTTTATTGCTCTCATTAATAATCTCTTTATATATATTTGACATTTTTTTTGATATAATATCCCAGTTATAAACATTTTTAATCTTGTCAATTGCATTCCTTTTTATTTTCTCCGCCAGACAAGGATTAAATAATAATTCCAGTATATTGTCAGCAAGGGAACCTGAATTGCCGGAATATGATTTCATACCGTCAATACCGTGATCCACTATTTCGCCTAATCCACCTGTATCCGATACGACCACCGGCACATTTGCAACCATTCCCTCCAACGCAACTATTCCAAACGGCTCGTAGAGGCTGGGAAAAACCGCCATGTCCGCACATTTGTACATTTTGCTTAAGTTTTCGTCGCTTATATAACCTGTAAAATATACTTTGTTTGAAACACCCAGCTCCATCGCTCTTCCCTTTAGATATTCCAACTGCGGGCCCTTGCCTGTTATCACAAACTTCACATCATTGTAGTGCTTAAGTATTTTTGGTATTGCATCTATTAAAACATGGGCTCCCTTTTCATTAACAAGCCTGCCGACAAACATCACAAGCTTCTCGTGGTCGGAAGCATAGTTTCTTCTGAATTTATCGTCCCTCTTAATACCGTCAAATTTATTTAGATTCACTCCATTAGGTATAACCACTACCTTGTCCCCGGGCAATTTAAAAATTTTTTCAACCTCATGTTTCATGTATTGGCTATTTACAACAACTTTCCATGACTCATAGGTAAGCCACCATTCAACATCGTTTATATACCTTTGAACCTCGTTATGTATCCCTCCGTTTCTTCCTGACTCCGTGGCGTGAATAGTTGAAATCAGAGGAATAAAAAAAGAATGTTTCAAAGCCCTTGCCGCAAATGCCACAATCCAGTCGTGAGCATGGATGATGTCCATTTTACCCGTTTTATTAATAATTCTTATTGACTGCTCAATCAGTGCAAAATTAAGTTGGAGTACCCAGTCAACAAAGTTATTGGTGCTTATATTATACGTATGTACTCTATATACAAAGACATTTTTATCTTTCTCAAATTCCTTTGTGCTTTGTTCCCAGCAGGTTACCACGTGTACTTCGTTTCCGTTCTCACCAAGTTTTTGAGCCAAATCATATACTACTCTGGAAATTCCCCCGACTATTCTTGGAGGATACTCCCAGGATAACATTAGTATTTTCATTTCGCCCTCCACTTAATTAAGTTATGTAAATTCCAAATGACCATGTATTTTATAAAGACTATGTATTTTAATTTTGTAACTTATTAGCTTGTTTATGTATAACTTTATACCTATAAATAAGTATTTGTTTTTTATTTTATTTTATTATTATATCCAGATAGTTCCATTCACATATTCACATTTGAATAATCCATATCTTTTGTTGAGAAAATATATGCTGATAAAAATAAAACCGACAATACCGTTTAAGGAGGAGTGTGATTATGCATGAACTCCATACACAAGATAATCATGCGCTGTCATCAGAATATGATGAAAATAGAATAACCGTTCTTAATATAGATCCCTATTGGCTTTTTTCATACTGGGAATTATCGAGTAATATAAAAAACAGGTTTTTAGAAAGCATTAGCAACGAAATCTGGGAAAAATCCCTTCCTGTTCTGAAAATATCCAATATATCCAAAAACACCAGTTTTTTTATTCATATAAATGAGTATGCCAGTAGCTGGTATATAAAAGTAAATGATCCAAATAGCCTCTATGTAGTGGAAATCGGAAGAAAACTGCCAGGTTCATTCTTTATAAGCTTTGCAAGTTCCAATTATATTGCTACTCCTGCAGATAATATCAGCAGTAATACAACAACCTTTTTCATCGACTACAACAGTTTGAACAACGTTAATTTTAACCTGATAAGCAGCAAGGTATATGAAACTTACAGGCAAAACAGTTACACGGATTTTACATCCGGGATTAGCTCTCCGGGTGTTTCAAGCCTGGGCATTTAGGATCCGGCAGCGAAATTTGCATACTGAACATGAGAAAGGATGATTTAATTGGTTAAAGGATTCGTTTCTATAATATTGCACGCTCATCTGCCCTATGTACGGCATCCGGAACACGATGGTTTTATTGAAGAAAGATGGCTTTTTGAAGCCATATCCGAATCATATATACCCCTTTTAAATGTTTTTGAGACCCTGGTTAATGAAAACATTGAGTATAAAATTACAATGTCAATTACATCTACCCTTCTTACAATGCTTGACGATCCTCTTTTACAGGAACGGTATATCAAATATGTTGAAAAACTTATAGAGCTTTCAGAAAAGGAAGTACATAGAACGTCAAATCAGCCCTTATTCAACCGTCTCGCAGTAATGTACCTTAACAAGTACAAAAATGATCTTTACACATTCAGAGATAAATATAAATGCAACCTCATAAATGCTTTTAAAGAGTTTCAGGATTCAGGACACCTTGAAATAATTGCCTGCGCAGCTACTCACGGCTTTCTCCCCCTCCTTAGCATTAGCCCTGAAAGCATAAGGGCCCAAATTTCCATAGGAGTCAATACTTATATAAAATATTTCGGGAAAAAGCCTGCCGGCATCTGGCTTCCTGAGTGCGGTTATACTCCGTCTGTAGAGCCCATATTAAAAGAAAATGGCATAAAGTTCTTCATCATGGAATCCCATGGAGTATTATTTGCCAACCCCAGGCCGGTTTTCGGGACATATGCCCCTATAGTGACCCCTAATGGTCTTGTGGCTTTCGGCAGGGACATTGAATCATCAAAGCAGGTGTGGAGCTCTACGGAAGGATATCCCGGCGATTTTGACTATAGGGAATTCTACAGGGATATTGGATATGACCTGGATTTTGATTATATAAAGGATTATATATCGCCGGACGGCAGCAGGATTAACACAGGAATCAAATATTACAGAATCACCGGCAAAACAGGTGAAAAACAGCCATATAATCCGGACTGGGCAGATTATAAAGCGGATATACACGCAGGAAATTTCATGTTTAACAGGGAAAAGCAAATCAGCTATCTTAACGAGCATATGGGAAGGCCTCCAATAATTGTATGCCCATATGATGCAGAACTATTCGGCCACTGGTGGTATGAAGGTCCAAGATGGCTATATTATCTTTTCAAAAAAGTTTTTTATGACCAGAAAGTTTTCAAATTCATCACTCTAAGCGAATATATAGCCGAAAATCCGGTTATGCAGGTATCATCCCCTATTCCGTCTTCCTGGGGTCATAAGGGATATAATGAAGTATGGCTTAACAGCAGCAATGACTGGATCTACAGGCATATTCACAAAGCGTCAGAAAGAATGGTCGAGTTGGCCAAAAAAAACCGCTTTGCCGAAAGCTTGAAGAGGGATGCGCTTAATCAGGCAGCACGTGAGCTGCTGCTTGCCCAAAGCAGTGACTGGGCATTTATTATTAGAGCCGGAACAACGGCGCAATATGCTGAAAAACGTACAAAAGACCATATCGGGCGCTTCACCAGGCTGTATCATGATATAAAAGAAGATAACATAGATGAAAAGTGGCTGAGAGAAGTTGAATATATGGACAGGATTTTTCCTGATCTTGACTATACTATATATGCGGTTTGACAGCCGGTAAATTTCCGGTTGTTTTTAATAAAAATAGGACCAATAAATATATTGACATAGGTCCGTAGTACTTGTATAATGAAAATACTTGTCGTAATTGTTACTAGACTCTCTTTATTCTACCCGGATAATAAATATAAATAAACGTATTAAGGGCAGTAAAAAGCGGGTGCCGGTAAAGGCACCCCGCCGAAATGCCATTTTGCTAATAATTCATTATTGCTTGTTTCCCGTTATTATCACTGCCATCATTTCAAGCGGTTCAGTTCCGATACTTTCAATAGAGTGATACCCACCATATCCGGTCACGATAGCATCTCCAGGGTTAACCTCGGCTTTTGTCCCGTTATCGTTTACCAGCCCCTTACCGGATATAATATAAAAAATTTCTTCCTCATTTACATGCTCATGTACGCCTATCGAATTACCCGGGTTTATTGTAATCCTGGCGCAGAGTCTCACATTCCCTTTTAACTCATCTTTGGCAAAAATATGTTTAATTTCTACATGCCCTTTGCCGCCGCGCATTTGCTCCCTTATCTCATTAAGCATGTCACTTTCTCTTTTTATCATAACTGACTTACACCCCTTGTCTTTTCATTTTTCTTTATTATATACCATTTCCGTATTTTTTTCCTCTCTATTATGATTTAAATTCGGCATAAATGCAAAGCCTAATCACGATGGGAAAATATATAAACATGACCAGGTTGGTGATGATAATATGAAACAAGGAGTTTTATGTGCCTTAAATGTCATTTTGGCTTCAATTATAAAGTATAAAGATTAAATTACAATTGCATAAAAAAGACATATTTAAAGCGCATGCCAACATATATATTTTACAGTTAGACCCCGTTGTTAACTTCTAATAGACTTAAGGAGGCATAATGTTAAGATTATTCACTGTAATGTATATCGTATGCGCTATATTCACTTCCAGTCCTGGAATTGCTGATTCTGACATTCCAGTCAGCGTTGCGGATAAAGTGTACACGTACGAAACTTGCGGACAACTGTCAGATCCAATTCTCAATGGGAACAATGACAATGAAATTGTAATATCTGACTACCTTGAAGAACTCAAGAAACTAGGTTTTTACAAGGAAGAATATAAAGATGCGGAGCTGAACAAAAGAAACGCAATTATACGTTTCCAGAGCGACCATAACATACCGGTAAGCGGCGTATGGGATGACAAGTCCATGAATGCGCTGAAAAAAAGATTAAAAGACACTGGTTTTAAACATCCTGATAAAATTAATAAAAGCCCCACAGACAAAAAATGGATAACAATCAATAAAACAACCAGGATACTTACTCTTTACGAGGGAACAAAAGTAATAAAAAAGTATCCTGTAGCTATAGGAAATCCTCCGTCATTAACCCCTAGCGGAAAAGTTAAAATATGCAGCAAAATAATAAATCCCGCCTGGGG
>DULF01000193.1 GCA_012840535.1 Clostridiaceae bacterium | reverse complement strand
CTCCTGTCCTGTTAAAACCGTCGGGTTTCCCGCTGAATCGGAAATACATCTTGCTCCGATATTTGACGCTGCAATCTCAACAGCTTCCTTTGCTACGCTGTCGCCATCAGTAACTAAAATAACTTTGCGCTTTTCCATCAATACCTCCAATAATTTATCTTTTAGCCTTAGGTGTAAAAGCAACAGATGCAAGGTAACCAAACACTATTGCTGCCGTAATTCCTGCAGCCGCAGCCCTTACTCCTCCTGTAAAAGCACCAAGCAAACCATACTTGTCTACATCTTTAAAAGCGCCTCTTGCCAGGTTATAGCCAAAACCCGTGAGCGGTATTGTAGCTCCTGCACCGCCGATTTTTACAATTTCCTGATAAATTCCTAATCCGGTAAGAATTACACCGGATGTCACAAACAGTACCAGTATTCTTGCAGGAGTCAACTTCGTTCTGTCAATCAGTACCTGTCCGATTGAGCATATTATTCCTCCTACTATAAATGCATTGATATATGTCATCAATGTATCTTCCATACTGTACCACCCCTTCCCTTACCTATTCTCTATGCTTACCGCGTGAGCAATGCACGGAATTGATTCACCCTGCTGAGTGCTGATCGGGCTCAAAAGCGCTCCCGTAGGTACAAACAAAATTTTGTTCAGGTTACCCTTCTGCATTTCCTGGTATATATATCCTGCCAGAACCGTCGCCGAGCAGCCGCATCCGCTTCCTCCGGCATGGGTATCCTGTTTTTTGCGGTCATAGATCATCAAACCGCAGTCATTGTACCTTTCACTTATATTAAATCCTTCTCTCTTTAGCAAATCCTCACAAATGGATTTCCCAACAGCGCCCAGGTCCCCCGTCAATATTAAGTCATAATATTCCGGACTAAGGCCTGTATCCTTGAAATGGGTTGATATCGTATCCACTGCAGCCGGTGCCATTGCTGCTCCCATGTTATTTGCATCCTTTATTCCCATATCCACAATTTTTCCTGTAGTGAGGTATGTTATAACAGGCCCTGGTCCCTCATTGGATAAAAGCACCCCACCGGCTCCTGTCACTGTCCACTGCGCTGTCGGCGGCCTCTGCACTCCTAATTCCAAGGGAAACCTGAACTGCTTCTCAGCCGAGCAGAAATGGCTGGAAGTCATGCACACAACATTATCAGCAAATCCGCCGTCTATCAACATGGACCCTATTATCATCGATTCACCCATTGTTGAGCACGCTCCGTAAATACCTAAAAAAGGTATCCCGGAATCTCTTAAACCAAAGTTGGAGCCTATGCATTGATTTAATAAATCACCTGAAATAACAAAGTTGATATCTGCAGGTGATTTCTTTGATTTATTTAAAATTTTCGAAATCGTTTCCTTTACTAACTTGCTTTCTGCCTTTTCCCAGCTTTTCTCGCCCCACATTTCATCTTCTATTATCACGTCAAAGTACCGCCCCAGCGGCCCCATACCTTCTTTAGGCCCCACAATGGATGCCGCAGACACAATACTCACATGGCTTTTCAATTTAACTGTGCGATTGCCGGCACTTTTTTCAGCCATTATATCTTTCACCACCTTTTCGCGTGTATCCTTTTCTGTTTAAACTAGTGCAGCAAGTTGTTTTTCATTTATTTAATCAGATAATAAAGGACACCTACAACCACCGACGCCAATATTCCGTAAACCAGAACCGGACCTGCTATGACAAACATCTTGGCGCCTACGCCCATTATATATCCTTCGCTTTTGAATTCCATGGCAGGTGATACAATAGAGTTGGCAAAACCGGTTATTGGTACAGTTGATCCGGCGCCGGCATATCTTCCCAATTCATCATAAACGTTCAAACCTGTAAAAAGTATGCCCAAAAAAATCATTATAATGGATGTTATGCTTCCCGCTTCTTCCATGTCCACTCCCATGTTCTTAAGCAAATTTGTGAACAACTGCCCCAATACGCATATCATTCCGCCTACCCAAAATGCCCTTATTATATTCCGAAACAGTTTTGATTTAGGAGATTTGCTTTCTGCATATTTTTGATATTCTTTTTTAGTCATTATGTTTTGTACCATTTCTCCATTCCTCTCCATTTTCATAAAATCTGAATTCTCAAATTTTTCCGGACAATTGTATGTGTAAAAGTCTAATTCATGTTTATTTTGCTCGTTATAAATACTCCTCTTGTAGGTACCTTATGCGTATTCTGCTTTGAAAAAACCAGCCATGTAATAGCAGCAAGCATTATAAGGCTTAAAACCAGAATAATAATCCTGTACTTTTGAAACACTTCAGTCATATACAACACTCCCGTTTTTGATATGTTATGTCTATTTAATAGTATTGGATAAATGAAAAGACAATATTCAGCCATGCATGAATTCCACATGCAGGCTGGAATTCATACGTGATAATCATCAGGATAAGATTATTTTTATTCTTAATTTGAACTTATCTTCTTTCTGATTTCAGAAAGAATTTTCTTTTCAATCCTCGAGACCTGGACTTGCGATATACCCAGCATCTTTGCAATTTGTACCTGGGTTTTTTCCTTGAAATATCTCAAAATTATTATTTGTTTTTCTCTTGGTTTCAATGTATCGATAATCTGGTGCAAATCAATTTTGTCAATAATATCCGTTTCATTTGTGTCAGCCTGGCCGTTAATCCTGTCGATAAGCAGTATTTGGGAACTCTCCCCTTCATTTAAGGTGCTGTATAATGATTCCGGTGAATATCCCGCTTCAAGCGCCATAACGAGCTCTTCAGGCGAAACATTCATTCGCTCTGCCATCTCACCGATTGAAGGTTCCCTTTCCAGTTCCTTGCTCATAATCTCTTTTACTACTCTTACCTTGTTTGACATTTCTTTTAGAGACCTGCTGACTTTAATAATACCATCATCACGGATAAACCTTTTTATCTCCCCGATTATCATTGGAACAGCATATGTTGAAAGCTTGACCTCATATGATTCATCAAATTTATTTATGGCCTTGATTAAGCCAATACACCCTATCTGGAAAAGATCTTCGGTATCGTAGCCCCTGTTTTGAAACCTCCTGACAATACTCCACACAAGACCGACATTCTTCTCCACAAGCAGTTCCTGAGCATACTTATCGCCGGCTTTAGCCTTTTTTATCAGTTCTAAATTGTCTTCATCCTTATCAGAAGATTTATTATTTACATAATCATCATAACTATCATAGCTATTCATATTTACACCATTCTCACATTATATCCATTTTATTCATTTTATAACACATTATACCATATGGAGACAAAAAAAATTATTTCCTGAGAGATTTGAATGTCTTATACAAAACAACTGTCGTCCCCTTTCCAACTTCAGAAAAAACTTCAACTTTATCCATGAAGCTTTCCATTACAGTAAAACCCATACCTGATCTTTCCATATCAGGCCTTGATGTGTAAAGCGGCTGTCTTGCAAGCTCAACATTCTCTATTCCCTTACCCTTGTCGGTTATTGTGATCTCCACGCTGTCCTTATAAAGCTTGCAGTTCATTTTCACTATTCCAGTGGTATTTTCGTAACCATGGATTATCGCGTTGGTAACAGCTTCAGAAACGGCTGTTTTCACATCTGCAAGTTCCTCTACCGTCGGGTCAAGCTGGGAAACAAATGCTGCTGCAACAATCCTTGCAAAAGATTCATTATTTGATTTGCTTATAAATTCAAGATTCATTTCGTTTATTGGTTGCATTATTT
Organism: Clostridiaceae bacterium; assembly: GCA_012840535.1. Lineage (GTDB taxonomy): Bacteria > Bacillota > Clostridia > Acetivibrionales > DUMB01 > DULF01. The sequence continues at coordinate 8,656 of DULF01000193.1, read as the reverse complement.
TTTCTCTCCCTTTATTTTTTTCATTATTTACTTATTAACGCACCGATTGCTGTAAAGCCCCTATTGCGGTATCTAACTTCTCATATACCGGTATGATTTTTTTAATGCTTGCCATTTCCAGGATCCTGTCAATCTGGGCATTAGTGTTTACTATAGCCATCTTTCCGTTAAGCCTCTGAATATTTTTATACCTTCCCATAATCACGCCAATTCCGGAACTATCCATAAAACTCAGCTTCGATAAGTCAAATATGACATTTTTATTTGTAGACTTAATCATTTCATTATCAATTTTCTGCCTTATGTATTCCGCCGAATGATGGTCCAATTCTCCTATAATGCTTGCTATTAGAGTAGTTCCCCTGTTAGAAAACTTAATTTGCAATATTATCATCCTCCGCATTCTGTTTATAGTAATTTTAATTAAATAATAAACAGTAAAATAGTTAAGTTAAAATAATTCTAGTGAACATTCGCTTCAGAAAACATACAGAATGATTTATTCTCTCTTTATAGCGGAATTTCCTTCAAAGAATTTTGTATTTTTTTGTAGAAATGGTTATTTTTATTTGATATTTTATGACACAATCAGATACAATATAAGACTACAGCAAATTATTCTTCAAATCCTTTAGCGATAAGCTCGACAAGCTCTTTTACAGCAAGATGTTCATCTTCGCCTTCAGCGCTGATAATAACTTCATTTCCCTGTGATATTGCCAGCGACATTAAACCCATTATACTTTTTGCGTTCACTTGCTTTCCACCTTTAGATACCCATATTCTCGAAGAAAATTTTCCTGCTGCCTGTACAAAGAGAGCCGCAGGTCTTGCCTGAAGACCTACAGGGTTGGATATTATTACTTTCGCCTCTATCACAAATTGACCACCCCTTCCACAGCTCAAATTATTTCCTTTTTGCTTCATTTGCCTTCTTAAGGCTTTCTGCAATTCTGTCCAGCTTTCTCAGTCTATGGTTGACGCCCGACTTCCCCAAAGGCGGAGTCAACATTTCGCCAAGTTCCTTAAGGCTTGCATCGCTGTACTTTAGCCTAAGTTCAGCTATATCTCTTAGACCTTGAGGAAGTTTTTCAAAACCGATATTATCTCTAATATACTTTATATTTGTCACCTGTCTTAATGATGCATCCACTGTTTTCCCCAGGTTAGCAGTTTCGCAGTTGACAATCCTGTTAACATTGTTGCGCATTTCTTTCAGAATCCTTATATTCTCCAGTTCCAAAAGCGCCCTGTGTGCGCCTATTATATTCAGAAAATCTACTATATTTTCTCCTTCCTTCAAATAAACAATATAGCTGTTTTTTCGTTTTATAACCTTTGAATTCAGATTAAAGCCGTTCATAATCATATCCAACTCATTGGCTACCTTAAGGCTTCTGGTTGTTATTTCCAGGTGGTATGTCTTTTCAGGGTCGCTTATTGAACCACCTGCAAGAAAGGCCCCTCTCAAATATGCTTTTTTGCAGCAAAACTCATTAACTTTATTTTCAATACTGTTATGCCGTACTTCCCGTCCATTATTGCCAATTGAACCGCAATCAATGCATGACATGTCTAAAAGCTGTTTTACCAAAGCCGGGTCAAACATCACTAAGATATAAGAGACATGCTTTCTGAGTTTTTTGCTTTTTCTGATAATCACTTCGGGATAAACGCTGTACTGTTTCTTAACCAGCGAAAACACCCTTCGGGCAAAGGCTGCGTTCTCAGTAACAATCCTTATATACATCTTTCCGCTGCCTGCAACTTTTATTGCGCCGCTTACTCTTATCACAGCAGACAGTTCAGAAAGCAGGCAGCAGCTTTCATTTATATCTATCCTTGATAGTTCATTTTTAACGGATGAAGAAAATGACAATTCTGACACCTCGTTATATGGTATGGCTTAGGCTAAGCCACTATACTTAATATATCATATGGGATTTATTATTGCAAACAGTACACTATGATAATATTTCCGCATATGCCCTCAGCACTTCGGCAACACTCCAGGCCTGCGCAAAACACCCTCTTGGAATATGCGGCTCGCTGCCGTCGAAAATCTCAGAAATATAACCTACACATCCGTCCCTAAGATGATCTCTGAACGGCTTTATGAACCTGAGTGCCATCTCCCTGATTTTTTCCGAATACCCATACACTTTTAAGAATGCTGTAATGAAATGCCCAAGCAGCCATGTCCATACAGTTCCCTGATGGTAAGCTCCATCTCTGCTATACCTGTCACCTGTGTATACTCCTTTATATTCATCATCTTTGGGAGATAAACTCCTGAGCCCGTAAGCCGTATAAAGCTCTTTCCACACTTTCAGCAGTACCCTTTCAGCCATTTCACCTTCAATAACGGCATTTGAAAGGCTAACTGCAAGTATCTGGTTTGGCCTTATGCGGTCATCTTTATGGCTGCCGTCGATAACATCATAAAGGCATTGTCCTTTTTCATTCCAAAACTGGTCTTTAAAAGACGCTTTTACTTTTTCAGCTATATTCTCATAATACTCAATATATTTACTTTCTTGTCCAACACTTCGCAATAAAAAAGCCATTATCTTAAGTGCGTTATACCATAATGCATTAACCTCTACAGCTTTTCCATGCCTTGGGGTAACAACCCATCCATCCACTTTCGCATCCATCCATGTAAGCTGTGTTTCACTGTTTCCCGCTGTTATTAAAAAATCCTTGTCCATCCTTATGCTAAATCTTGTGCCTCTCATATAGTAACTGATGATATTTTCAAGGGAATCAAGAATGTTGTTTTTGATAAACTCAAGATCTTTTGTATAATCAACGAATTTTTTAACCGCCTCAAAGTACCATAAGGCCGCATCCACGCTGTTATACACCGGTTCCTGTACCGCATCCGGAAATACGTTAGGTATTAATCCATCCTTTACATATTTGGAGAATGTATATAAAATCTGCCGTGCATCATCAAAGCGCCCGGTTACAAGGGTCAGTCCGCTAAAAGCTATCATAGCGTCCCTGCCCCAGTCGGTAAACCATGGATATCCGGCAACTATTGTCTTAGCATCCGTTGACTTCCTGTAAACAATAAAACTGTCAGCCGCTCTTACCAGCTTAAGGGCAAAGTCATCTTTAAAACCTGACTTAATTTCCAGCTCTTTTATTCTGTCTAGTTCTTTCTTTATGCACAGTGGCCTGTCCATTTCCACATTGCCTTCTTCAACGGTTGCCGCTATCGTGATTTGTATGTCATTCCACGGCTCAACTTCCAGCTTGAAATGTCCCGGGATATAGTGGTCCTCTATACAACTCAAACCGCGCTCTCTTTCAGCAGAGTAGTACATATTATAAAACCAGTTGTCATACTCGCTGACAAATTCTCCATTGCTGCATAATATTCTGATGTCTATATCCAGGTTGTAAGGTTTGACAATAACTCCTTTATCGCAAGGTTTGTGGGAAAAAAACATATGACTCCTTCTTGAATCGTGATGATAATCCCTGAAATTCACAAGAGGCGCAAATCTAAGGTTTATCCTCCTTGAGCCGTTGATAACGCGGTAAACAACATATACTGTATTCTTGCCATGAACCATGCATATGCTTTTTTCAATTGTGACATCTTCCACACAATAAATAAAAAGAGGCAAAGGATCTACCGTCACTCTTTGCAGGTTATAGTGACCGTTCATTGTGTAATCAGGCGTTTTAAAAGAATAAAGGTTATATACTTTGCCTTCAACTTCAAGGCTTTCATCAATCTTTGACAATATCAGATGCCTTTCAACAGGCGGTCTTAAGGCTGCAATTAACAGCCCATGGTATCTTCTTGTGTTGGCCCCTATTATAGTAGAACAGGCAAAACCGCCTATTCCGTTAGTTAACAGCCATTCTTTTTCTATACCGCGTTCAAACGTCCGAAAATCCGCTTTTCCAAACTCCATTCCAGCTACCTCTTACCGGCCGCAACGTGCCCATTATCCGTATGTTCATATTTAGCTTTTCTAAGCCTGTCTTTTATATAGTAATAATCAATTATTCTCTTTTTATCCCTGGCAAGCACTCTCTCCGCTACAATATCCACAATGGTTGCGGCAAGCTTTTCAGGGTCGTGCCTGACATAATTGTTGGTTATTTTTGCATACTCGCCTGATACTATCTTTATCCCGGCTTTACTTATCCTATCCCTGTCAACCTTTACCGTCTCCGCTCCGTCATCCATATATTTCTTTTTCAGGTCTTCGGGGATATCGGCAGTATTAACTATGCAATACTCCACAATCCCTTTATATGAATGCTTCTCTATGGCTTCTACATGATCAAACGCAGAGTAGCCTTCAGTTTCCCCAGGCTGTGTCATTACATTGCATACATACATTTTAATGGCATTGGACTTTTTTATCGCATCGCATATACCCTCAACAAGAAGGTTTGGCAATATGCTTGTATACAAGCTGCCAGGTCCTAATACTATCACATCCGCTTCGAGAATTGCATCAATTGCTTCTTGTAAAGGGCTTGCATTCCGTGGTTCAAGGAATACTCTTTTAATCCTGCCTTTGTGAAAGGTGTGATGCATTCCAATATTGGATTCACCGCAAATAATAAAACCGTCATCCAATTCGGCGCATAACTGAATATTTTCCAAAGTAACAGGCAAAACTTTTCCGGTTACGGCCAATACATCACTCATTCTGCGTACCGCTTCTTCAAAGCTTGAAGAAATACCATCCATTGCAGCAAGGAAAAGATTCCCAAAATTTTGCCCTTTAAGCATACCATCACGGAACCTATACTGAAGCAACTGCTCCATTATAGGCTCAGTATCCGCCAGCGCCAGGATACAGTTCCTGATGTCTCCCGGAGGAAGCATTCCAAGATCATTTCTTAATATCCCCGACCCTCCTCCGTCGTCAGCTACAGTAACAATAGCGGTTATATTGGAACTAAAAGCCTTAAGCCCCCTAAGCATGGTTGAAAGCCCTGTTCCCCCGCCTATCGCAACAATCTTGGGGCCGTTTATAAGTATACGCTTCTCGTATAACATACTGCTGAGCCTGTCTGCATCAAGGGAAATTCTGAATCCGCTCTTGGAAATTGCATTAAAAAAGGTCCTTGCAATATATTTGACTGAGAAATAAATAAATATGCAGCCTGATATTATCAGGAACATCGAAAGAAGCCTTTCGATCAGGCTTAGGTAAATTTCCCTCAACATAAATGAAATTCCCAAACTTATACTGGCAATCCCAAAAATCCCGAGCAGTAACCACCTTTTAATTCGCATTCCCGGTCTTAACCATTCAAAAAATTTCATTTAACTGCACCTCTACCGTCCTTTTCTATATCCCTGTGGTCAACAATCACCCTGTGCTGCGCTTCACTTAATATTCCGTACAGTAAGTCCGCGATCACTACAGACCTGTGCCTGCCACCTGTACAGCCAATACCGATTACCAGTTGAGCTTTGCCCTCTTTAATATAATATGGTATAAGGAACTCAAGCATGTCCGTTAATTTTGCAAGAAATTCATTTGTTTCATTAAATTTCGAGACGTAGTTCCTGACAACTTCGTTCTTGCCGGTAAGTCTTTTCATGGAATTAATGTAATAAGGATTTGGTATAAACCTTACGTCAAAAACCAGGTCACAGTCCATAGGCAACCCATATTTAAAGCCAAATGAAATAATGTTTATTATAATACCCTTGTAGTTTTCGCCTTTATCAACTCTGCTTATTATTTCCTCTTTAAGCTGTTTCGGTGTAAGATTTGAAGTATCTATTATGCTGTCCGCCCTTTCCCTGAGGGCTTTAAGCATGCTGCGCTCCTCGTTGATACCCTTGAGCAGCCTTCCTTCCGGGGCAAGGGGGTGCATTCGCCTGCTTTCCTTGTATCTTTTAATTAACACTTTGTCCGAAGCTTCCAAAAACAGAATCTCATAAGAAATTCCCTCTTCCTTTAACGCTTCAAGGCTTGGAAACAGATCCTTTAAAAGCTCCCCTCCCCTGACATCTATAACAATAGCTATTTTGTCCATCTTTCCACCGCTCTGCTTGCATATTTCCGCAAATTTGGGAATCAAGGCAGGAGGCAGGTTATCGACACAAAAAAATCCTAAGTCTTCCAGGTAATTTGCCGCAAGGCTTTTTCCGGCTCCCGAAATTCCAGTAATTATCAAAAACCTCATCACTAACCCCCTTTAGTCCTCCCCGACTATTTTTACCTCAGTTTTAAGCTCAATTCCATACTCCGATTTAATTCGTTCCTGTATATGTCTTATAAGGTTTATCACGTCATTTGCCGTTGCCCCTCCAACATTGACTATAAAACCGCAGTGCTTGGTTGAAATTTCAGCGCCTCCTATCCTGTATCCTTTTAGCCCGCAGTCCTCTATTAATTTCCCTGTAAAGAAACCCGGAGGCCTCTTAAACACACTTCCTGCACTCGGCATTTCCAACGGCTGTTTACTTTTTCTCCTCCAGTTTAAATTGTCCATAAGCGCTTTTATATCTTCCTTATTACCTTTTTGCAGCTTTAACCAGGACCTTAGGACGATCCCACCCTCCTCTTGTATAACGCTTGTTCTGTAGCCGAACAGGTGTTCATCGCCCTCCAGGATTTTAATCAGTCCATCCTTGTCGATATATTCTGTTTTTACAACAACATCCTTCATTTCTCCGTCATAAGCTCCGGCATTCATAACAACGGCGCCTCCCAGAGAACCAGGTATTCCGGAGGCGAATTCAAGACCTGTCAGCCCGTGCTCCAATGCAACATCCGCCAACTTTGAAAGCAGTATCCCTGACTCTGCTTCAATCATAGTATCTTCTACAGCATATCTTTCAAATTTTCCGCAGGTTTTAATCACCACTCCTCTTATGCCTTTATCCCTCACAATAATATTGGTGCCGTTCCCCATTACAAAAAAAGGTATTCCTTCTCTCCTACAGACCTCCACAACTTTTGCAATCTGTACGCTATTTTCTGGTGTAACCAATATATCCGCATTTCCTCCTATTTTAAAGGAGGTATGATTTTTCATAGGCTCATCAATTTTAATATTATCTTTCCCAACAATTTCTGAAACAAGCTTTATAGCAATCTCCTTGCCCAATCACTTCAACTCCCCGCAATACACATAAATGCAATATATTTATAATCGGTGTTCAGCAATATATTCATAATATTTTCTATTCAGTGAAAACCGCCATCTTAGAACTATTCTTGCCAAAAAGCGGCAGTATTTAATCAGCACTGCAGAAAATCAATATATTTTATTTTATTCAGCCGCTTTCCTTTCTATTTCAAATCTCACTTCAAATATAGCCAGGATTTTCAAGGATGCATTATTGAAAAAACTCATTGGTCAACCACCTGGTTTTCATTCTTACTCCGCCTCTCTGTAAAATCCAGTCATCAGTCTCTCGTGCAGTACCTTGGCTGCATTATACCCCATACTCTTCTGTCTTTTGTTTATAGCTGCAACCTCGACTATAATGGCAAGATTTCTTCCAGGTCTTACAGGTATAGTCAATGAAGGTATTTTTATACCCAATATTTCCGTATATTCATCCGACAAGCCGAGCCTGTCATAAGTCTTATTGTTGTCCCAGAGTTCAAGGTTAATAACAAGGCTTATCGACTCTATAACCTTTACAGAACCTACACCATATAAATTCTTGACATCCAGTATGCCTATTCCCCTTATCTCGATAAAGTGCCTGATAATATCCGGAGCCGTTCCAAGAAGCGTTGTATCCGATACTCTTCTGATCTCCACTACATCATCGGCAATCAGCCGGTGCCCCCTTTTTACAAGCTCAAGCGCCGTTTCGCTTTTTCCAACTCCGCTTTCTCCCAGTATCAGTATACCTTCCCCGTAAACCTCTACAAGCACTCCATGCTTTGTAACCCTTGGGGCCAGCTGAAGATTGAGGTACCTTATTATATTACTTAAAAAACTGGAGGTTATTTCATTCGTTCTCAAAAGCGGTATATTATATTTTTGAGACATTTCCATCATTTCAGGACATATTTCAAGGCCTCTGGCAATAATCACACATGGAAAACCCTGCCGGAAAAACGCATCAAGTCTCTTATAACGCTCTTCCGATGTCAGTGATTGCAGATAAGCCGTTTCTACCATTCCGATTATTTGTATTCTGTCCGGCCCGAAATAATCAAGATAACCTGCGAGCTGCAGCCCGGGCCTGTTCACATCCGGGGTTGTTATAAGAATATTATCAAGCGTCTTGCAGTTAGTAACATTCTCAAGCTGGAACTCGTCAACTATTTCCTTGAGAGTAACGCTAAACATATTGATTCCCCCTAAAGCAGCATTCCAGATATACTTTTATACTAAACACATTATATAACAAACATAGTAAAAAAGAAACCTGGCAAAAGTTTCTTTACTTTCACCAGGTTCCTTTTATTTTTGGAGCGGGTTACGAGATTTGAACTCGCGACTTTCACCTTGGCAAGGTGACACTCTACCGCTGAGTTAAACCCGCATATCATATCGGCAAAGTTTATTATACTTGCTGCGCGGGTCTTTGTCAATATGGATTTTTTTACCTTTGTCGCATTTGCCACATTGGTTATTTGAAAAAGTAAATTCCACTCCAATTTTTGGAAAGTGGAAATAAGTTTTGCAAATTTAGAAT
>DULF01000192.1 GCA_012840535.1 Clostridiaceae bacterium | reverse complement strand
TTGAAAGCGAAGGCGGAAAGCTTGCCAGAAGGTTATCTGGAGGCGGAGCGGTTTTCCATGACATAGGGAACCTAAACTTTACATTTTTAATGGGACGCACCAACTACGACTTCCAAAGGCAGGCAAAAGTAATTCACAAGGCAGTGGAAAAAGCTGGCATAGTATCAGAGGTAAGCGGCAGGAATGACTTGACTGTAGATGGAAGAAAGTATTCCGGCAACGCTTTTTGTTTCAGAAAAAACAGTGCTTATCATCACGGGACTATCCTGGTCTCTGTTGATATGAGCAAGCTCTCAAGGTATTTGCAGGTATCACAGGAAAAGCTCCGCTCTAAAGGAGTGCAATCCGTCAAGTCGAGAGTGGCAAACCTTTCTGAGTTCAAACCATCACTTACTATTGAAGAGATGAAAAGTTACATGATGGAAACTTTTCAGGAGGAATACGGCAAGAGTGCGGAAATTCTTACGGACGATAGTTTTATGGATAAAGCGGTGCTAAACAAGCTATATGAAAAATATTCCTCCTGGGAATGGCGGTACGGGGAATCTCCAAGTTTTGATATTGAATTGACAGAGCGCTTTGATTGGGGTGGTGTTGAAATAGGCTTGGAGCTTGAGAACGGAATTATAAAAAGGGCGAAAGTCTATTCAGACGCAATGGATGAAGAATTTATAAATATGCTTCCGGAGCTGCTTGAAGGGTGCAGGTTTAATTCAGCTGCAATGGCTGAAAGGATTATGGGTAAGCCGTTGGAAGGACAGAGAAAAACATATGCTCAGGATATATCTGAATGGATGCTAAAAAAGGGGTTTTAGACTTAAGCTTATGAATTAGTTTGAAAATGAAGCAATGCGAGGTATGGATGAAGAAAGTCTTCATAAGTTAAAAAAATAATTCGGTAGTCTCAGGAGGGATGTTGCAATGAGTTTTCGTGAAAGTGTATTAAAGTGTCTTGGTAAGTTTACTGAAAAAGTTGATTTAAAAGGAGAGATTGTTTCTTCCGAAGACAAGAACGATCATATATTGCAGAAAGTAAGATATTATGTAGAGCCTGGGGAACGAATAGAAAGTTATTTATTGGTTCCTAAAAACCTTTCGGAAAAAAATCCTGCAATTATTGCAATACACCAGCATAATAACGAATTTTATCTGGGTAAATCGGAGCCTGCCGGATTGAGTAGAAACAGGATGTATCATTATGGTCTTGAATTGTGCCTCAGAGGGTATGTTGTGCTTTGTCCGGATAATCTGGGTTTCGAGGATAGGAGACCGGAAGAGTATAAAAGAAAAGAAAATGCTTGTCTTGAAGGCATGAATTATGAGAGGCTGCTTTTCTGTAAATACATTCTTGAAGGTTCCACTTTACAAGCAAAATACCTTTCTGATTTATGCAGAGGAATCGATTTTCTTGAAACACTCGATTTTGTTGATCCTGAAAGGATTGGAGCAATAGGACATTCCCTTGGCGGGCAGGAGGCATTATGGCTTACTTGGTTTGATGAAAGGATAAAGGTGGGTGTGTCATCCTGCGGTTTTAGTCAAATGAAAACGATAATAAGGGATGATATCAACCATAACTTTGCTGCATATACTTTTGGATTATTAAACATAGGAGACATTGCTGATATTGTATGCGATATAGCTCCCAGGCCTTTTTTAATGACCAACGGTGATGAGGACGATTTATTCCCTATTGATGGAGTGAAGGATATAATTTCCAAGGCCAGAAAGAAATATACTGAAATGGGCTATGCAGAAAATTTTAGCTACATTATTTTCGAAGGAGAGCATGCGTTTCCTGAAGATGTTCGAATGCGTGCATATGAGTGGATTGACATGTTTTTAAAAGAAAATTGAAACTTTATACTGCTGATAGAATAAAAAAATTTTATCAAAATTTGTCGAATGAAGTTGATTTTCGTAGAAAAGTATGGTATAATGTTATTAAATTAACAAAGTATTAACACAAATATAATTAAAATATTTGAAAAAGGCAAACTCATTGAAAAATGAGGACGCAAAGCCGCAAGTCTACAGCATTTACATGCCATGACGGTTGGGCTGCCAAATATTATTATAAATTGCATTAATAATATTTATTAATTAATAAACAAATTAATAGATATCTTTTATGCGTTTTTATAACAGGCGGCCAGAGTGTTGCCTGTTTATTTTTTAGAGAATTAGATTTTATATAAGGCAGGTAATGATATGAATTTTAAAGCCAATAGTATGAGAGATGCTATGTTGGAAGCTGAAAAAGTTTTTAAGTGTAATAGAAATCAGTTAAAAGTATTTGTTATTAAATCGCCGGGTAATAAGTTATGTGGGATAATCAAAACGCCCGGAGTGTACTATATTGAGCCAATAAAAAAATTAAATAATGATTCTTCAGAATCTAAGGACAAGAATGGCTATGTTGAAATAGTTTCCGGGAAAGTGATAGTTACCGATCCCGGGGAAGAAGGGAAATACGCTACAATAATAGTTGACGATCCTAAAATAGATGTCCTTGTTAACGGGAAAAAAGTATATGGCGCTACAATTTTAACAAGCAATGACAGGGTTGAAATAAAATCTTTGGCAGTTGAGCCGGTTACTAAAGTTAATGCATTCCTTTCAAAGGATAAAATGCAGGCAATTTTGGAAATTATTAAAATACCTGGTAAGGAATATTATGTTAAAGACGCAAAACGCAGTAATGTTGTATTTATTTGTTCAGATTTCAAAGAAATACAACCGTCTCCGCCTGCTTTGGATGAATGCCTTATGAAATTAAAAGAGCTGAACGTTGATATGAATCTTGTAAAAATAGAAAAAATAGAAGAGCTGATAAATGTACCAAATGGAGGAAGTGCTGTTGTAGCCGAAGGAAAATACCCGATAAATGGTTCTAACAGCAAAATAAAGTTCTTCTTTAGAAATACCAATTATCGCAATCCTGATTTTGATACAGAAAAGAAAGTAAATCTTTTGGATCATACAATTATACCTACTGTTAATGTAGGAGAAGTACTTGCAATAAAAACTATTCCGGCAATTCCGGGGAAGGACGGAGTGACTGTAACCGGAGAGGTGATAAAAGCCAGGAATGGGAAGGATATACCCCTTAGGGCAGGAAACGGAGCTGTTTTATTGGATAACGACACAAAAGTGGTAGCTACTTCAAATGGAAGACCAATGTATAAAAAAGGCGTAATAAGCGTTATTCCTACTATAGTTATTCCGCATGACGTGGATATCAGCACTGGTAATTTACACTTTGAAGGCGATATAGTTATCAGAGGAAATATAGCTGAGAACATTAAAGTTTCCGCAGGAGGGGACATTACAGTATTTGGCCATGTATACCATGCAAATGTATGTGCAAAAGGCAATATCAGAGTACATGGCAATATTATAAACAGCAGGGTTTCAGCCGGTTCTAACATTCTTAATTCTATGTATTATATGCCTAAATTAGCGCAGTTGCTTGATATAGTAAAAGAGTTTAAAGCAGTAGCTGATTTGGGGAAAACGTCATTAGAACATGAGGATATCAGAAGGAGACTGCTTAAAGTAGTAATCAGTAAAAAGAATATAATAGACAACCTTATAAAAGAAGCGGAAAATATGATGAGCTTGTCCAATGATGAAGAAATGGAAGAGCTCGCAGCGGTATTTGAAGATGTGAAAAGGATCCTGACCGGCATCAATGCACAGTGCTTGGAAAACACCGGCTTAATAAGCATGCTGTACGAAAAAATAAAAAGTCACATTTCTGAAGCAGAAGAATTGTATGGAAACCGTGCAGATATTATTTTTGAAAATGCGCAAAATTCATTTATTAAGGCAAATGGCAGTATAGTAATAACTGAGCGGGGATGTTATCAGACGAATTTATTGGCTAACGCTGCTATTTTGTTTAGGAAACCATCAAGTGTTGTACGCGGTGGAACATTAGTTGCGAGGAATTATATAAAGATGGGATTTGTAGGAACTCCTACGGGCGCTTTGACATATTGCAAGGTTTTGGATAAAAAGGGGAAGATAGATGCGGCTCATTACAGTAATACTGTGTTGAGTATTAATAACAAAGTTACGGTAATTAAGTAAAGACGGCGTAATAACACCGGTACGCCGCAGTATGCGATATAATAAAAGAGTATTTTATTCTCAACGAGGACTCTCGGCTCACAGCTCTTTCACAGTAGATTAGCGAAAGAAGAGAGTCCTTTCGTTTTTGCTCTTTACTTTATAAATGAAATAATTCAAGGTGTTTCTGCTCGTTTAAATAGTAACTTGCATTTCTGGAAAAAATAGCTTCAAGTTTGGTATACATAATGGAACTGCTTGGCATTATGCCGCTGCGCAGATAATTGTGAAGTATTTTCACGGCAAAATAACCCTGATTAAAAGGTTCGTGACAAATTGTGGCGGTAATTGCACCTTTCTTCATATAATCATAGATAGTTTCAGAAAGATCGTAACCTACTACACTTACTTTGTTTACCATATTGGCATCAATAACAGCTTGCGCTGTTTGTTCCAATGCGCCGAAACTGACATATATTCCGTTGATTTCATGATTCTTATTAAGGATGGAATAAACTTCGTCATAAACTCCTTCTGCCAGGCGGTTAAAACGGCTAACCTGGTCTATATAAATATTCCTGTAATTTGACAGCTCTTGTCTGAATCCCGTAACTCTCTGTTCAATAGCAATAACCTGGTCCTGTAAGGTAAGTATAAGAACATGCCCGTTGTAGTTCATGCATTTTGCAAGAATCTCACAAGCAAGAGCGCCGGAGTGAATATAGTTGCAACCGACATAACATAGACGGTTTGCTGTGGGAATATCTACATTGATAATGACGACAGGGATGTTTGAAGTTGAAATTGCATCTATCTGCTCAACTAACAAAAGAGGATTGTTAGGAGCAATTGCGATAGCATCGAAACCCTGATTGGGCAAGTCTCTTAACAGCTCAAGCTGCTCATCCGGTTTTAATATATCCGTAACAAAATATTCTACTTTAACTCCATGAGGCTTTAATTCATTGTGAGCGGAGTTAACGCCGAATTCCACCTGCTTCCAGAAAAATTTTGGTTCAGAAAATACAACAACGGCTATTTTAAAATTCCGTTTCATTACTAATGCACGCGCCGCTTCATTTGGTATATAATTACTGGCCTTCAATGCTTCTAATACTTTTTTACGTGTTTCTTCTTTCACATTTGGATGATTATTAATTACCCTGCTTACGGTGCCACGTGATATTCCAAGTTTTTTTGCTATTTCTGATGTTGTCATATTACTTCACCTTACTATTTTATAAAATCATATTATTATAAAAATTAATTTTTGCCTCACAACATTATACTATTTTTGTTACACTATTATCAACAGTTTTTATTCAAAATGTTACACACATTATTACAAAACTAATTATTTTATTTAAAATGACTAATTATTACTCAGATAGTTTTAGACAATTCTAACAAAAATACATTGACATATTACAGGCTGTATAATATAATTTTTAGTGAAAAATGTACACGAGTACAAAATATTATCCGTAAGGAGGAATCACAGTGAAAAAATTATTTGCTTTACTATTGGTAATTGTAATGATGGCATCGATAGTGTCTTGTGGCACCAAATCCGGTGAACCGTCACAACAAGATGAAAAGAAGCCTGTAGAAGAAACCAAGACAGAAGAAGAGAAAAAGGAACCTACGACAATTGTGCTGCCGACTTACAGAGCAGGAGAGGACGTAGGAGCAAGGTTTTTCATACCGCAGGTGGAACGCTTTAACAAAGAGTATGAAGGCAAATTTAAGATTGAAATCGAAGAATCACCCTCTAATACGCATACCGAAAGAATCAAGCAACTGGCACTTCAGGACAAATTGCCTGTAATATTCCAGGTTCCCGATTCAAAATGGGTTGAAGACTATCTTATAGCAAACAAAAAGCTTTACAATCTCAAAGACTGGATTGAAAGCAAGCCCGAAATGAAGAAACTGTTCATCAAGGAGTCTCTTGAATTCTGTACAAAAGAGGATGGCGGAGTTTATGCATTGCCGTTGACAGTATTAAGACCTACAGGACTTTATTACAACTCTCAAAAAATTCAGCCTAATGGAAGCCTGACGCAAATGAGCTGGGATGAGTTCTCAGATTTCCTCGGAAATGAAAAAATCGCATTCCAGACTGCTGAAGGCGGTTGGACTGTCAACTTGTTCCTGACTGCGATTATAGGTTAACTTGAAGGTGGTCCGGAAGTTCTGAAAGCAGGCGTTGCGAACAAGATTACAGATTTTAACACTCCGTTGTTCATAGAAGCTTTCACTATTTTGCAGAAGCTCTTCCAGAAGAACGGATGGTCCGGTGCAATCGGTGCAACATATCCTGACGCAGCAAACTCATTCTATGCTAATCAGACTGCCATTCTCCCGGACGGAACATGGATTATAGCTAAGATTCTTGATCCTACTGACTGGGCTAACGGATTTGACGGAACCAAGGTTGTAGGAGACTATTATCCGGAAAATGTTGCCATAGCAAATCCATATGTATATGACTGGATGATGTCCGCCAACATTACTAAGGAGGAAGAAGAACTGGCGCTTGCATTCTTTGAATTCATCAACAGGCCTGAAGAAATTGAAGCATTCATACTGGCTGAGGGTGGTATTGCTCCGAACCTTGAATACTCAGAAAACTTCAAGCAAGAGCTTTCTAAAAACAAACTGCTTACTGATTTTGCTAACAATGCAAATCCTGATACAAAATATGTTCCGTACTTCCACGATGCTATCAACGCAAGCTTGTTTACCGGTGATTTTTCGAACTTCCTGCCCTATTTGTACAACGGGCAATGGACTCCTGAGAAATTCGCCGAGGAGCTTACCAAGGCGGCAAAAGCGTTGCAGTAACGTGTTACAGTAACATATTGCAGTAATAGACTGACTATTTTAATGACGGTATGGTAATGATTTCTATTGAATGACTCAAAATTGATGGGTTGTTCCAATAAAAGGGCAGAAATTTTATGGAGCAGCCCATCATTTTGTAACGAGGAGAGAGCGTATAAAAAGGGATGGTAAGGGGTATGGTGAAGTTGTTTCCTTTAAAAAATATTTTTGATAATTCTATGAAAGGCGCAAAAATAAAAACACTTATATGGATTTACATTTTTTTGCTTCCAAGTGTGGCAATCTTTTTGTCATTTTATCTTGTTCCTATTGTCACTGTGGCGTTTACTTCATTTACTAAGTGGGACGGTTTTAATAGACCGCAGTTTATAGGTTTGAGTAATTTTATCAAACTTTTTAACACAAGTGTTTTTTATGAATCGCTGTTTAATCTGCTTGGATGGTCTTTAATAGCTGCCACCTTACATGTAGGATTCGGCGTTCTTGTTGCTTTTGTTTTATATAAAAAGCCTTTTGGATGGAAATTTACGCGTGCAGTTTTTATGGTACCGAATGTAATATCAGTAGCTGCATGGGCTATGATTTATAAATATTTTTTCCGCAATGACATTGGCATACTCAACACATTTTTGCGTTTATTCAATCCTAACATTAATATTAACTGGTTTTTTGAAGCGCCATACGCATTTTGGGCCATTACGCTTACATGGCTTTTCTATGCGGTTGTTGTAACCCTTCTTGTAATGGGAGACCTGATGGCAATTCCGGAATCTGTTCGTGAAGGAGCGATAATTGACGGAGCCAATGCATTGCAAATGGCATGGTACATTGACCTGCCCTTATGCCGGAATGCAATAGGCGTAGGCGTTATTTGTTCAATTACAGCACGTATTGCAATGTATGAAGCCATTTATCTCACTACCAACGGAGCAGGCAATACCATGAATCTTCCGGTAATTCTCGTTCGTTCCATTATGGACGGAAATTACGGATTCGCAAATGCATGTGCCGTTATAATGCTTATTGTGGGAGTTTTAACACTTTGGGTTGTTGATAAGGCGTTCAAAATGGATGAAAAGATATATTAAGGTTAAGGTGGCGATATAAGTGATTGATATTGTAAAGAAAATCCTTGGCAAAGTATTTATGTATTCAGTCATCATATTTACAATTACGGTTTCAATATTCCCCATTCTTTGGATTATAATGTCTTCATTCAAGACCAACGGGGAAATAATGAGCGGTCCTTTTACTTTACCGTCTTCAATTGATTTTAGAGCTTATAAGTATTTGTTTGAGAAATATGACTTTCTGACATACACTTTTAACTCAGTGCTGATTTCTTTTCTGCCGACATTTCTTTCGTTGATATTTTATACAATGGGCGCCTACGTTATTGCAAAATATGATTTTCCTGGCAAAAAACTGTTTTTTACCTTGTTTACAATGACATTGCTTGTTCCAGTTCATTCGAGGACACAGCCGATATTTTCATTAATTGTAGGCCTTGACCTTTATAACACCAAAACCGGACTTATGCTGGTTTATTTGTCAACAGGACTTGCTTTGTCCATGTTTATATTGAAAAACACCTTCCAGTCCATTCCTATGGAACTTACTGAATCAGCCAATCTTGACGGCGCCGGTTTTTGGAGGACATTTTTGTCTATTAACCTGCCTCTGGCAAGAACTGGAATGATTACAGCCGGAGTTCTGATGTTTTTGACTAACTGGAATGAATTCTATTACGCCAATTTATTGATTTCAACCTCAAACAACAGGACTCTTCCTGTAATAACCATATTGTTTAATTCCATGTTTACCTACAATTACACCAACACTTTCGCCGCTTTGGTTGTTGTAGTAATTCCAGGAATCATATTCTATGCTTTCGCACAGCGGTATGTACAGGAGAGTATGGCTAGCGCCGCTATAAAAGGATAAAGCAGTTTAAAGGAACAAGCATTTATATTAAGAATAATACATGCGTCAATAATTTGCGGAACGCTTTAATAAAATAGAGATTATTGCAAATGGGGATTGTTTGTATGGAGAAAATCTTGCTTAACGGAATATGGCAATGCAAATTGCCCCACAATCAAATAATTGATGTAACCGTACCCGGCTGCTGGGATACCTATACTCCTTTAAAGAATATCGCAACGGCGGTTGTTTTTACAAGAAATATTATGATCAAAAAGCAGCATGGCAAGAGATATTTTCTGGTTTTTGGCGGGGTAAGCTATTATTGCGATGTTTTTGTCAACGGAATAAAGGCTGGTTCCCATGAGGGAATGTGGGACCGTTTCCGGTTTGATGTTACTGATAGCATAGTTGACGGAAACAATGTAATTACTCTTGAAATTATAAAACCCGGATATGAGAGCAATGACCCTTTCCCCGTAAGAGAAGTACTGTCCGGCTTTATTCCGGATGTGCTGTGTACCTTTGGCGGAATATGGGATGATGTATGGCTTGAAATCTGCGACACGTGTGTTATCATTTCACATTATGCCAAAGGGGATATGAAAGGGCAGGGTCAATTAAAAATCAGTGTAGATTTTTTCAGAGAATGTAATGCGGGGATTACGGTTGATATTTATTCGCCTGAAGGCGAAAAGGCCTGGTACATGTCCATTCCGCCTGCTAAAGTTGAAGCAGGGCAAAAAAATTTTGTTTTGGACTTTTCCGTAAATGATGTTTTGCTTTGGGATATCTGGCAACCCAATTTATATAGGTATGTTGCCACCATTGACTGTGACGGGATAAAGGAAACAGCCGAAGGACAGTTTGGTTTCAGGGAAATATCATATGACGGGCCAAAGCTGCTTCTAAACGGGACACCCATATATGTAAGAGGAGTTTTGCACTGGGGATATTATGATGAAATGATTATTCCCAATCCTTCACGTGATGTAATCCAGGACGAAATCAATAAATGCAGGCAGTTTGGATTTAACATGATCAAACATTGCCTGTACATTCCCAGGGAGGAATATTTTGAACTTGCAGACCAGAACGGAATCCTCCTTTGGATTGAACTGCCGCTGTGGCTGCCCGATGTAACCCCCAGGCTTTCAGAGAGAATAAGAAGGGAATATCCTGCAATCCTTGAGCAGATTTCCGGTCATCCTTCAATAATATTCCTAAGCCTTGGCTGTGAGCTTGACGATAAGGTTGAAGGCGGCATTCTAGAAGAAATGTACCATCTTGTCAAGAACAATTTCAATGCGCTTGTCCGTGACAATTCAGGTTCAGGAGAATGTTACGGAGGCTTGGCAATAGATTTTGCCGACTTTTTTGACTATCACTTCTATGGGGATTTACAAAACATGGAAAACCTCATGGAGAACTTCACACCGGCATGGCGCAGCTATAGGCCTTGGCTTTACGGCGAATTCTGCGACAGCGACACCATGAGGGATTTGAAAAAGGTGAAAGAACAAAGGGGAGTCGAAAAGGTATTCTGGGAAGAGGGAGATGCAGCAAGAAATCCAGTTTGCAGGCTCAAGCCAGATTTTTATCTTGACAAACACGACGAGAGAATGGAGAAAAGTGGGATCAGGAGTGAATATGAGCTTATCCGAAAGCTCTCAATTAACCATTCAGCTGTACACAGGAAGACAACCTTGGAATACACAAGGGCATTTCCTGAGATCTGCGGTTACAATATTACGTCAATCCGCGATGTTCCTATTGCCACAAGCGGTATTTTTGACGACAACATGAACCCAAAATTTGATGAATCAATATTTAAACAAACAAACAGCGACATTGTCCTTGCGCCTGCCTGGGATTTGACCAGGGTATGGATTAACGGCGACAGGGTAATGAACAAGGAACGCTACAATTTCTTTGGTGGCGATTATTACGGGCTTCATGTGATTTTGTCTAACTATTCGCGGCACAAGCTGAAAAATCCGCAACTTGAATGGAAGCTTGTCTGCGGCGACACCGTTAAGGCTGAAGGAAAAATTGATTCTAAAAAGGTATTTGAAACCGGAGACGTAAAAGAAGTTGGATATATCAGCATAAATTTGCCTGCGGTTGAAAAACCTGAGACTTTTATCTTGAACGCAGTGATGACCTGCGACGGCTGCAGGGTTGAAAATTCATGGCCCGTGTTTATTTATCCAAATCCCGGACGGATACCGCATAAGATAGGAGTGTACGACCCGGCAAACATTTTTGACGGGCTTGATGATATATTTGATACCATTCCGCTGGAGGATGGAAGCCCCATAGAAGAGGTTTCCTGTGTAGTTGCATCTTATCTGGCTCCTCATATAAAGGAGTATGTGAAAAAAGGAGGAAAAGTATTTTACGTCCAGCGGGGCAAGGGATCACTTCCGGCAGAAAGCGTCGCATTCTGGCGCGAAGGAATTATTAGGCGTTATGAGCATCCTGTAGTGGATGGCATAAAGTATGAGCATTGGCTTGATGATTTAAGATTTTTCAGTCTTTCTACGGATACAGCTTTTGATACCGAAACCATAAGCAAAATGGATTTTGATTTGGTCAAGCCGGTAATAAGGCGATACGACTGCAGGAAATGGACTGTCAGTGATTATATGATCGAGATAAGCCTTGGGAACGGCACAGTAATTGCTTCGACCTTAAGGTTTGAGGGCAATATGGGAAAGCAGCCTTTAGGCATTAAAAACAACAATTTTGGATTGTGGCTGCTTAATTCTGCATTAAGGTATCTGATATCGGGTGAGGGCGAAAATGGTTAACTTTGAGATAACTTCAGACGGATTTTTGATAGACAATTGCAAACAACCTTTATTGTGCGGGGAAATTCATTATTTCAGGATCCCGAAAAAGTATTGGAGCAAAGTGCTGGACCGCCTTGTGGAGAGCGGCTGCAACGCTGTATCCTATTATGTGCCGTGGTTTGTCCATGAGTACGAGGAAGGCAAATTCGATTTCCACGGTGAAATTCATGAGGACAATGACTTGCATACATGGATCAAACTTACCCAGGAAAAGGGGCTTTTAGGCTTTTTCAGGCCGGGGCCTTATATATATGCCGAAACAACGGATTTAGGCATACCAAGATGGTTTACCGACAAATACCCTAATGCGCATGTGAAATCCTACAAAAACGGCGAATACGTGCCATATGGCTTTGAACGCAATGCAGCCCACAACCATCCTGATTTCATCAGGGCAGTGACCAGGTGGTATAAGGCTGTTTGCAATGAAGTAAAGGATTATCTTGCTCCAAAAGGAAATATAGTCATGTTCCAGCTTTGCAATGAAATTCCCAATGACGATACAGACGACCGCAACCCCGAAAATCTGGGTATAGGCAAAAAAGACGGGATTTTTCCACGGTTTTTGGCCGAAAAGTATGGATCAATTGATAACATAAACAAGGCGTATAATGCCCAGTTTACAGAGTTTGAGACAATAGAGCCCCATATGCTAGAAGAGCGGAACAAGGAACTTTATTTTCATGACCACCTGGAGTTCTATTACGGACATTATTATCCTGAATATTTTGAGACCCTGGGGCGCATTGCAAGGGAGAACGGGATAAATGTAACCCTGGTACATAATGCGTATAACCCCAGGGCAATATCCCTGCATTACCACAATAAAAAGAGAAACCCGTGGCTGAATCTGGGCGTGGACTGCTATTACTCGCTTACCGGACGTATTGGCATCAAAGAGGTTACGTACTTCTGCGAATTCGGGGCGGAGTATTTAAAAAGTTTTATTGAGAATCCGCCGTGGGTTATAGAGCAGGAATGCGGCTATTGGCACGATTTTCCTGCCGTTTACGGCCCGGAGCTTTATATATGGAATATCTGGACTATTGCCGCAGGCTATAAGGGATTTAACATGTATCTTTTCGCGTCGGGCATAAACCGTCCCGGCATGGGTTTCTTCGGCACCGACCACAACTGGCAGGCTCCCGTAAACGAAAAGGGCGAAAAACAGAGCAGTTTCAATGATATAATGAGGTCAATTTCAGATATTAAGAAAAACAGCGATACATTCCTGGAAGATAACCTGTATGACATTTCAATGGGTATCAAAAATACCTACGGCCTTATTTGGAGAAATGTGTCAAGGATCAGCAGCGAAGCATATTTCGCATTAAGACGGACCGGATTTACACCTGAAATATGCGATTTCGAGGCTATGCCTTTGGAAGAGCTGAAGCAGAAAAAAGTCATATGGGTGGTTTCCGATGAAACAATGAATGAATGTGTGCAGAAAAAACTATACGATTTTGTTGCTGACGGCGGCAAACTTATAATTCAGGGGACAATACCTTACAAGAACGGTTCAGGACAAACCTGCTCATTATTAAGTGAAAGGCTTGGAATCAAATTATTTCCTCATGAGGACAGGGAATGTCCGCAACAGAAGATTTTGGTCAACGGAAAAGAGTATTTTATTGGACGGACAATTCAAGAATTTGAAGTGCGTGATGAATTTATCGCTGCCCGTGACGGATTGTACAATAAGCCGGCTGTCGCAATCATTCCTTACGGCACAGGTGTTGTCATGGCAATGCCTTTCAGAATAGACATGCATTTTTACAGCATGGCCGAGTGTCTGGGCTTCCTTTTGGAAAAAATCGGTGTTGAACCAAATATCAGGGGTAATAAGCTCCTTGGGGTTATACTTAAACGGAGTGGCAAAAGCGTGATTCTAAACCTTCATCCTGTAAAGGTAAAAGAAAGTATTAAGATTCTTGGAGAGTCTTATGAAATAGAATTGGACCCGCATTCTTTCGTAATTATTTAATTATTATTTGCAAATAAAGGAGAAATGTGAGGAAAAATGAGATTAATGAAGCCGTTTGACCCAATGTATTGCATATGTGAAAACAACTTCAGCCTTAAAACTTCAAAGCATTATGAGGGAGTGTTTACACAGGGTTCCGGTTACCTCCATATTAGGGGTAGTTTCGAAGAAGGCCTTGAAGAAGCAGATCAAAATGAGGAATATATGCGCCTTCCTGCAAATGTGACCATTGAAAAACCCCGCCATCCCATATCAAAATGGGGGACATATATCCCGGGAATAACCGGGATACACCCCCTATTAAAGGAAGAAATCGTTAATCTTCCATATATGCTGTTTTTTGTGGTGTTTGCAAATGGAAAACGTCTGGACATGTCAACATCGAAAACAAGCAATTACCAAAGAATGCTGGATATGCGGGACGGGCTCCTTTATCGCGTGTTTGACTGGAAAGTGGATGAAAATACTACTGTAAAATGTGAATTTACACGCTTTGTTTCACTTGCCAGAAAAAATCTGGTTGTCCAGATGATGAACTTTAAAGTGCTGAAAGGCAAATGCGAGTTTAAATTTATAAGCGGCATTGAGGAAAAAGTAAAAACCAACGGGTATAACCATTTTGCGTCCGTCACAAAGAGAATTGCCGGAACGGATTGCTATGTAGAGCTGGTTACAGACAATAAGGATGTTGTTCTGATGGCTTCAAGAACCTTTTCGGATATGGTGGAATTCAGGGACAACAATAGCAATGAACATGCGGCTTCGGTCATTTTGAATGAAGGTCAATGCATAATTGTAAACAAGCTTTCGGCTGTTGTGACGTCGAAAGATGAAAAGAGCGCATTAAATGAATATACCAAGTTTAATGAAAATGCCGGTGAAGATTGCTTAAATTACAATGCCCACTTGAGTTTTGACTGTTTGAGGCAACAGCTTGATGACGCAGAGGAAAAATTTGATGAACTCTATCATGAACATGAATCATGCTGGAACGCAAGATGGGAACGCTCAAAAGTCGAGATAGAGGGAGACCTCAGAGCGCAGCTTGCGGTAAATTTCTCAATATATCATTTGTTAAGGGCGGCAAACCCTGAAAATAACAAAGTTGCTGTATGTGCAAAGGGATTTGCCGGGGAGGCGTATTTCGGACACTTTTTCTGGGATACTGAAATTTATCTTATGCCTTTTTATATATACACAAATCCCGTTACAGCCAAAGCGCTGGCGGAATTCAGAATCAACACCCTTGAAGGCGCAAAACGGAACGCAGAAAAATACGGCTATAACGGAGCAAAATACCCTTGGGAGTCCTCCGTGACAGGGGATGAACAGTGTCCCAACTGGCAGTATGCCGATCATGAAATTCATATTAATGCAGATGTGACATTTGGTTTATGGCATTATTATTCCGCCACTGAAGATGAGGACTTCCTCATAAAAGCGGCGCCTGTTTTTGTAGAAACAGCAAGGTACTGGATTTCCAGGGTTGATATAAGGCCAGACGGATCCGTCAATTTAAACGGGGTCATGGGACCTGATGAATATACATGTTTTTCAAACAACAACGCCTACACCAACATGATGGTCAGATGGTCATTGAAAAAAACCGTTGAGGTTGTAAAGCATATTAAGGAAACTGATGAAAAAGCATACTCATTTCTTGGCATAACCGATGAGGAGATTGAAAAATTCCGGGAAGTTGCTGAGAAACTTCCGGTATTGACCCTGGACAATAAAATAGTCCTGCAGTGTGAAGGGTTTGATAGATTTGAAGAACTGGATTTTGACAAGTTTTGGACGGACCGCAGAAAACCATTTGGGCAATTTGTTTCACAGGAAAGGCTGTACCGTTCCAAAGCTTTGAAACAGGCGGATGTATTAATGCTGCCGTATTTGTTCCCAAATTATTTGAATGAAAAAGAACTGGCTGCAAATTACGATTACTATTTCAAATATACCACCCATGATTCATCACTGTCATCCATTATTCATTCCATCCTTTGCTGCAAGATGGGACGTATGAAGGATGCTTATGATTTGTTTGTAAAATCACTGGATATTGATTTAAGCGAGGAGAAAGCAGGAGCTGCAGAGGGAATCCATATTGCAAACTGCGGCGGAATATGGCAGGCAGTTGTTTTTGGCTTTGCCGGAATGCTTCCCTGCTACGAAAGCAAGGAGTTATCCTTTAATCCAAAGCTTCCCGAATCCTGGAAAAGCTTAAAATT
>DULF01000003.1 GCA_012840535.1 Clostridiaceae bacterium | reverse complement strand
GATGAAAATCATTAAAAAATTCTATAAAATAAACTATTCAAAATCAGGTTAAACGCTGATTTGTTCTATAATTTCAGCATTCATGGAAATTACTTTTGCAAAGTGGAATTTACCTTTTCAATTGACCCATTTGCCACATTCAGTAACCTATTATTTTTTTCTTTTATACATATTCTTTTCATCAATTAGGAAAAATAAAGCTGAAAATATCAAGCAGAGGATATGGCAGTAAGGCTATCGCGCCTTTTCCGGTAGCCTGAGGCATACATGAAAGGATGAGACTATGTCTATAATGCGATATTTATACAGTCGCTTGGCAGACCAGGTACTTGAAAAGCTGGCTGATATGAAAATGGTCAAAATACCGACCTTTGTTGATAATTATTCTTTTATTAAATTTATGGGGATTGCCGAAAGGGCAAAAAGCGGAAAACCATTAAGCGAACCACTTGGATCTACCTTGAATTTCAGGGACTTTCAGGACCTGATGTTTGTGCCCAATATGTTCCCTCTTCCTGACGGAACACCCCTTGACAAAAAACTAATTATAGGCAAGAAAGCAAACAAACCTATGGAGCTCCCCGTACCGTTTATGATAGCCGGCATGGCATATGGAGCTTCAGTCAGCAAGAGAGTTAAACTTGCATTGGCAAAAGCATCCACAGTAGTGGGCACAGCCATTAATTCGGGAGAAAGCGGTTTTTTGGCGGAGGAAAGGGAAATTGCTAAACTTTATGTAGTCCAGTACAATCGCGCAGGATGGGGCAATGAACCTGAACAATTGAAACAAGCCGATATGATTGAAATTAAAATGGGCCAGGGTGCCAGTGCCGGTGATGGATTCAGAATAAGTCATGAAATTATAGATGACGAGTTCAGAAAACATATAGAACTTGAAGAAGGCCAGGATGCCGTTATGCCCGCCCGCTTCCCTGATATAAACAACGAAAAAGAACTTAAGAACAAGGTAAGTGAACTGCGTGAATTAACTGGTGGTGTACCTATTGCTGTAAAAATAGCGGCTGGAAATATTGAGTCCGACATAGACAAACTGCTTTATGCCGGAGTTGATGCTATTGTGTTGGACGGCGCCCAGGGAGAAACAGCAGGAAGTCCCGAAATCACCATCAACAATTTTGGCATTCCCTCATTATATGCCCTTGTAAGAGCCGTTGAGCATCTTGAAAAAAAAGGTGCCCGGGACAGTGTATCCCTCATAATGGCAGGAGGTTTCAGAGATTCAGCTGATATGTTGAAAGCTATTGCCCTGGGAGCTGATGCCTTTTATATCGGTTACCCGGTCGATTTGGCTGCTGCCTACACACAGCTAAACCGGTTGCCGCCTGGTTCCAGTCCTGCCGATTTATATTTGTATGACGGCAAGCATACGGACCTGTTTGATATAAAAGAAGGAGCTGATTGCGCCGGCAACTTCCTGAAAGCGCTGGCAGAGGAAATGGACATTGCTTTGCGGTGCTTGGGCAAAGATTCAATTCACAAGCTGTCAAAAGAAGATCTTGTATGCATGACTCAGGAAATGGCACAGATTACAGGGGTAAAATTGGCTTATCCAATCCACAAAATAGAAAGTTGAACAGTCTGAATGAATAAGAGCCCCGCAATACCGGGGCTTTATATGTTATTTTATCAGGTGTGGGATAATTCATAATTACAAGTTATCACAACAACCCTTTCTCAGCAAAACTAAAGTACTTGTCCCCTGCCACAATAATATGGTCTATGACCTTGATAGAAATTGCCTCGATAGCTGCGGCAATTTTTTTCGTGATTTCAATATCCGCATTCGAAGGGAGCAGACTTCCGCCTGGATGATTATGCGCCAGTATTACACTGTTAGCCTGGTGCCTGAGGACCGTCTCCACTATTAACCTTGGATACACCGGAGCCTCGTTGATTGTGCCCTCATGCACCAAAGCAGCGTAGTTCACCCTGTTCTGTGTATCAAGACAAATTACAAAAAAGGCTTCATAAATTCTGCCGGCAAAAAGTGAGACAGCGTACTCACCGGCTTTTGCCGAGCTGTTAAGAACAGGCTTGTTCCCCCATTTGCCTTTTAAGTACCTTCTGGCAAGTGAAGGAATCATTGAAACCAAAATAGCCGTGTTTTCACTCACTCCGCACCGTTTGCGTATGTCCTCCGGGTCAGCCTCAAAAAGCCCTGCCAGTGAGCCGAATTCTCTAATCATCTTGTGTGCCAGTTCATTTGTATCCCTCATAGGGATACAGTAAAACAAGAGCATTTCCAATACCTGATGATCCTCGAAAGCATCCAATCCTTCCGCCAAATATCTGGCTTTTACTCTTTGCCGGTGTCCTTTATGTAGCTCCTTATCCATCAGCACCTCATCATATAAATACAGTAAAAATATTTTTTACATACGGTTCTAATAATCTGCCACTCACAAAATTCATATCAATATTTTAATTATTATTCTACACAAATATTAAAAATCCTTCATAATAATGGAAAAATATCTTTGTATTCCCAGCAAGGGGTTATGACCTTGCTGGGAATTTTGTCATTTTTCAGTCGTAGGTTGCCATTCTGTCCAGTAGACCGTCTTGCTCAATGATATCCTGAATATCGAATACCGAGATAGGAAACATCGGAAAACCGTATGCGTACGCTGTCAATTCGTATAACTGGAAGTAAATAACCAAAGATTTATCAGCGACGTAATAATCCTGGTCCGGTTTTATGCCGGTAAAAGGCTCAAGAGTTGGGATATCCCTTTTTTTAATCTGTTCGGCTACAATATCGGAAAGCACTCTGACATAGTCGCTTCCTGCCTTGAACAGTTCAGCCAGGCTGTACAGTTTTCCGGTTTTTACATCAAATGTAAGAGACTTCAGATAAGTCATACCGTGTGCTGCTCCGGGCGCATATCCATAGTTCCCGATTGTCAGGCTTAAAACATTCCTCTCATTCGTTTTTATCTCATACCATCCCGTGATTTGTACCCGTGGATCCTGATAATAATGTTGCTGTGCAATTAATTTGTTTATAGTGTCAAAGATAGCTGCATTGATTTTTTGTATTGCTGCAGGATGCCCTGGTCCGCTCACATAAGGATAAAACATCTCAATATTTGGCCTGTAATGCCATTGGGTGGTAATCTGAACCGGTACGGGAACTGTAATCATAGCACTTACCTTCCTTCTTTTTTTATTTTTGTTACATAATATTCCGTACCGGTTCAGAAGGACACCATAATTTTATATGCTGTTTCCTGCCGCATACTCATTCCAATTGCTTATTCTACTTTAAGAGCGCATTTGCAATTAATTTGTCAAATTTACGGATATCAACATCTCTTCGCAAGTTAATTTTAATATGTCCTGCCCTGGTCCATAATTCAACTTCAGCATTAAGGTCAAGCAACCTGCCCGCATTTTCGGTGGACCACATAATAATGGAAGAATAAGGAAGTGAATATATTTCTACTTTCTTTCCTGTTAACCCCTGTGCATCTCTTACAATCAATCTTTTATTTGTAAAGATTGCGCTGTCACGGAATGTTTTGTATGCTGCAACCGCTACTTCTCCTTCTACCAATAAATCTCTTACGTCATCCGGAATCGGAATCTCCGACAGTAATGTCCATTCTAAGATATTGCCTATTTCCATAACAATTACCTCCTTAATAAAAATGTATATTTATTATTAGTTATTCTTCAAATATTTAGAAGATCCTGTCGCAATAAGTTATTTAACGTTACCTTTTCCAAGAAAACATTGTATTGTCCGGCTTCCACTTTACACAATTCAGTTACACAATTCATTTTAATTCTGCCGTTGCTTCGCAGAGTTATCCGGTTTGCAGCAATTATAAAACAAAGTTGTTGCCAGAATGCCTGACAGCAACAATGCAATACTTAGGACGAAGGGCAAAATCTTCGAAATATCACTCAGAAGCCCGCCTATATATCCAAAGGGTACGCTCACAAGCATCACTGTAGTCTGAAGTATTGCCATAACCCCTGAACGCTCCACCGGGTCAACATGAATAGCGACCAGGGATTCTCTGAGCGTATTCAGAACAGATCCACCCAGTGCTTCAAAAAACAAAGATATCAACAATATTACATATCCCCATACACCGGCATTTGATATAGAAATCAACAATAAATAGCCGACAATGGAACTCACGAATCCCCCATACAGCGGCCATTTCAGCTTCGTCTGCCTGATTTGTGAAATAACTGTGAAGAAGAGTACAATTGAAAGTATATTTCGTATCATCGGAAAAACAGGCAATAATGTATCGGGAATACCGATACGGCGGGATGCTATTACTTGCCAGAAGGTCACCGCAAGCATGCCAACAATCTCCACCAGGATGCTGATGATTATAGCAAATATTGTACCCCGGGAATTTATTATTTTTCGTATTGCATTTTTATACCCTGACAACATCTCAATTAATGACTTGTTACGGGTTGCCTCACGTCTGATTTTCCCAATACTTGTTTCCGTTGAGAACTTATAAAGAATTAAAACTTTTGCAGTCATGACAATAAAAGCATTGATATATAGTATCCGCAGAGCCGGAACCAGTGTCAGTTTTGCCACAAGGACTGATGATATAGGTGCAAACAGTGCCGAAAGGTTGCCAAAAATTAAAACCCATGAATAAATATGGGTTATTTTATCTTTTGGAGCATCCTCTACCAGCAAGCAGTCCCAGGATATAGCAGGTATCCTCAGCATGCCGTTGAGTACTGCAGCTGCAACAAAGAACCAGAATCCCCGGCTGGTTGCCCATATGAGGCAGGGAACGCTCCAGGCCAGAAAATCAAATAAAGCGGTGCTTTTCCTGCGCCCCATTTTATCAATTATAGCACTTGATAAAAATGCAAAGACCATTTGAAAAAAAACACAAATTGAAGTGATAATCCCCACCTGTACATCACTCATGCCAAGAGCAAGCATATATACTGTCGCATAAGGTATGCAAAGGTTCATGGAAAGCCCCCACAGCGGTTCAGTATAAACACAGGCGCGGGGGTTTCCTCGCAGCTCGATAAGGGTACGCAGTAATTTATTTTTTAAAAGTATGTTTCTCATATTAAGACTGTTCCTCTCTTGTTGTCTATGTTCAGAAATGAAAAAACAACCTGTAACAGCAATTAATCTACATTCTACCACATGATAATTTACTTTTCCACAAAAAAGCCAAAAACAAGGCATCGTCAGAGCGACAATGCCTTTTTATTTTAATAGGTGTTTTATCATATAAAAGAATCAGAATTACAGCCGGCCTATTTACCCAATGCCACGTTTGCTATAACGTCATTCATCTGTATTTGAGTAATCTCAGTACGGATACGTAAATCCGTTTGCGGGTCTGCTGCAACAGGAAGGATCGGTTGACCGAAATGAACAACCATGGTTGGTTTCCTTCGGTATAGCTTAGCAATTCCTTTCGGTTGCCTGAATGTTATTGATATGGGAACGATAGGTACACGCGCTTGTGAAGCAAGATAAAATGCTCCTTTTTTGAATGCGCGCAGACTTGTATCATATGGTTTGAGCTCTCCTTCAGGGAAAAAATGTACAATCCGCCCTTTCAAAAGGAGATACTCCATCTCGGCAAAAAACTGCTTAAGTTCTGTCATATTTCCCGGTATGGCAACACCGCCAAGCAGCTTGACTATATTTCCAGGCCAAAAAGAATCAACATTTTTCTTTAATGTAGGAAAAATCAGCTTGCGTGGAAAGAATGCAAGACCGATAAGAGCGCAATCAAGCAAATGAACATGATTGCATACCGTTATTGCACCATACAGTTTACGTAATCTCTTTGCGCCAACAACTTTTACACCCAATACTACGCGAGTCCATATAAAGAGAATAGGAACCGCTATGAATAGGTAAAACAAATATGAAAAAAAGCGGTGTGTAGCTTTCCAAAGGTACGACCGTGAAGGTTTTGGTTCTTCACCTGCTAATTTATATACCTTTTCAATTTTTTTAACACTTCGCTCAAGCGAATAATTTTTGGCATACTGGGCATACATATTCCCCATCTCAATTAATCCGTGCGGATTCTCAATCCACGCATCTATTCTCTCTGCCAAATGTGAAGCGTCACCAGCTCTGAATAGGTTCATCACTCCCAACGCAAACTGCCTCGTCGCGCTTCGCTTGCTGTCTGAAATAACTGGCACCAACCCGCAGGAAAAAGCCTCTATACATGATATCCCCTCAATTTCCACATCAGAAGCATGTACATAAAGATCACAGCTTCGTATCAGCTCAATCAGCTCTTTTTGGCTATAATGCTTAAAAACCGGAGGGTTCGTAAGCTTTTTCCCCATTTTGCGCAACCGTTTTTCTTTTGGACCCTGGCCGGCAAAATACAGTTGGATACGCTTCTCATAACGCGATTTCCTGACTGCTTTAATCAAAACGTCCTGCCTTTTTTCTGCAGATAATCTTCCAATCATAAGTATTCTAAACAAATTGTTTTTGCTCTTTTCCCTTGCCGGTCCAGGACAAAAATCCGGAACAACCCCATTTGATATTACATGGAGACGGGCACGGTAACCATGACAGCGAAGCTGAGCGGCAATGAATTTCGAAGGGCAGTGTATGTGTGAAAAACGGCGGTAAAAAATAAAATACAGCAAATAATAAACAATATGGGCGGCAAGGGGGAACCACCCAAGTCCTATATTATAAGTTATGTTTTCAGGTTGAACATGAAATGAAGCAATTGACGGAATACCTAACTTTCTTGCTATCCTTTCCGCTGCCCATCCCAGTGGCCAAGGCTGGTATATATGCACTATATCCGCCCCAGTAATAGCTTTTTCCAATACTGACTTAACCGGTTTAGCAAACAAAGTGTTATGCTTGCGCGCTACCCTGCTGACAATCGGTATAACAAGCTCCGGTACATAAAACAACTCATAACCGTGTTCAGGATCTATCCCGCTATTGTCAGGATCTCCACAAGCAAGAATGCGAACCGTATGCCCTCGCTCAGCCAGCGATTTTGCAAACCGCATGGCGGAAATGGTTGTTCCGTTGTTATTTACCCCAAAGGTGTCAACCACCAAAGTAATAATCATTATCTGCTTCCCCCTTATCTATGAGGTTTGGCTGGCAACTGTCAGAAAAATTTACTAAATAATTCTACTCTCTTAATTAATTCCACTCACTTTTTTTTCAGCTTCCTGCCGCTGCCTCCAAAGCATATCTGCGCACTTAGCCCATTGTTCTGCTACTGGAGCTGTTTTTGCACATAAGCTATGGACATCTTCCGGTGCTTCCATTTCAGTTGAATACGCGCCGGATTCCTCTACCATATCATGCAGCATTGTTGGATTATCAAGCAGAGGACAAGGACGCAGATGATTTTCATTAAACGGCAGGCGCTTACGGTATGCTTTAAACAGCGGAGAACGCAGTGCATCCAGCAGGGATACATCATGAATATTGACATTGGAGTAGTGAATGAAAGCACACGGCTCCACGTCACCCGCAGCATTGATGTGAATATAACGGCGGCCTCCTGCAATACAACCGTGTGTATATTCTCCATCATTCCAGAAATCCAAGGCAAAAATGGGTTTTGTTTCACGAATTTCGCGAATACGCCTGTACATATATGCCCGCTGTTCCGGAGTAACCAGAAGATCAGTTACCGCGTCCTTACCTACCGGTATATAGGTAAAATACCATGCAAAGCGGCATCCCTTTGCTATCATGTCATCAACAAACTCATCCGAACCGACGCTTTCGGTATTATGGCGGTGGTAACAGGTTGAATAGCCAAAAAGAAGCTTATGATCCTTCATTCGCTTCATCGCTTCAATAACCTTGCGATAGGTTCCCTTGCCGCGGCGCATATCGGTAGCTTCTTCATCTCCTTCAATGGAAAAAGCAAGCGCAAAATTGCCGACATCCGCAAGTTCTTTACAAAATGCGTCGTCTACTAATGTGCCGTTAGTAAAGGATAAAAAGTAGCAGTCATTGTGTTTTTTACACAGGGAAATCAAATCATCTTTTCGCACAAGCGGTTCTCCGCCAGAAAAAATGTAAAAATAAGTTCCTAGTTCCTTTCCCTGGCATATAATGGAGTCCAGCGTTTCATAAGAAAGATTGTTTTTATGCCCATATTGTGCTGCCCAGCAACCGGTACAACTAAGATTGCAGGCACTGGTCGGATCCATCAAAATTGCCCAGGGTATGTAACAGTCGTATTTTTTCTCAGCCTCCTTAATAATAGCCTCTCCGTCAAGGTTGGCATTTAGGAGAAAACATTCCACAAATTTTTGCAAAGAACGCGTGCTTACTTCTTCGAACAACTTTTTGGTAAACTGATACCATATACCCTGCGGGTCAGATAAAATTTCAAGCAGTCCATTGATCTGGGACGTGTGCATCTTTTCCCTGTCCAGTTGCTGTGCTATTTTAAAAATGGTTGGTAGCTTTTCCATAGGATTATTTGATAGATAACGAAGTAGCAAGTCAACTGTTGCATTTCGAATTTTTTTCATGACATAACCCCCTTCATTTTTTAATTTTGTATTTATATGCAGTTAAGATATTTATTATTAGTTAACCATTACAT
>DULF01000191.1 GCA_012840535.1 Clostridiaceae bacterium | reverse complement strand
TGTGAGGTCAGTAATAATTATTTGCACATTTTTTTGATAATATACATGAATGGTAAAAAATTTTTTGTTTTTTAACATTTCTTATTATATAGTATACATAAAACTATATTTTTGTTACACTATAATCCAAATAACCCTATAGAAAACCATTTGGCAATCAATACCTGCGGCGTTTTCCAAGATTCACTCCTTGCTCTTTTTTTCTCCTGGCCTTAGAGACTGATAAAGTTCCAAGCAGCACAACAGCTAAAACTGCCAACGGAATAACGACAATATACCAATGTCTTAATACGTAATCTCCTCCAAGCAAAACATGGTCCAAAATATTTAGTTTCATTACGCTCTCAGAAGCTATCAGATTTGATTCGGACAATATGTTTCCATTCAACGTATAGACAACTCTTCCTACCTTTTGTCCTTCGTTTATAGGACCCAGCAGTCTGATCTCATCCTGGCCTTCCTGCCTTGGATCGATAAGATTGCTGTCCCATTCTATATTCGCCTTAATTTCAGGGATGTCTTTTATATTAAAAAGGTCTTCAAAGCCTTTTTCAGCCAACACATCCAGCGTCACGGTATTTTTAAAGAATTTCTTCCCTACCTTCACGCTTGAAACTATATCCCCTTCTTTAACAACAGTGTGGAACCGGAAGTTATTTAGCCCATAATCCAGTAGTTTTATAGACTCTTCCCATCTTTCCTTCTCTGTCGGAAAATTCAAGGTAACCAGAATTACGCTGAGTTTATCGTTCTCGGCGGAAGATATCAAACAGTTACCGGCTTTTGATGTATACCCGGTTTTCACTCCTGTAGCGTTTTCATAATAATATTCGCCTTTTTTCCTGAGCATAAGGTTCCTGTTTACCCACGAATGCTCAACTTTTTTATCACCGGATTCCGTGTTTTCCTCATTTTTCGTCGAATAGTATTGTGTTCTTACTATTTCCCTGAAGATCTCGTGTTTCATGGCTTCTTTTGTTATCAGGTACATATCATATGCCGTACTGTAGTGGTTGTCGTCATGGTAGCCATGAGGGTTCACAAAATTTGAATCTTCTGCTCCCAATTCCTTAGCTCTCTCTGTCATCATTTCAGCAAAGTAGTCAACTGCTTCCTGAATGCTCATCGAAGGATTGTTGGCCTTTTTTCTTGCAACCTGGACGGCAACCGTATATGCTGCATCATTGCCTGAAGGAATCAGCAACGCTCTGAGCAAATCGGATACGGTAAGTTTTTCCCCCACAACAAGACCCGCTCCGCTCGCGTCAAGAGCTTTAAGGTTTATTTCTCTACCTACAGTGATTGTCTCGTTTAAATCCAGCTCCTCAATGGCCAGAAGCGCAGTCAAAACCTTTGTAAGACTTGCCGGATACATCCTCTTTCTGGAATTCTTTTCAAGCAGGACTTTTCCGCTGTTCTGTTCCACCATAAGCACTGCTTCACAGGTTATGCTGCCAGGGTCAAAATCTGTCCCCTGTTCCTCTTCAGTTGCAATAACCAACATTGGCTGAAGCATGATAAGAAAAACAAGAAATAAAGCAAAAACCCGTTTCATCATTTGTACCCCTTTGCATATAATTATAACTATTGTTTAATATATATTTTGACATAAAACACGAAAAAAAGTTCAGTTCAATGACATAAAACTTTTTCTCCGTTTATTATATTATACATAATGCTTACCTTAGTTCAAACCTTATAAAAATGGCAGGAGAAATTTACATGCCGTTAATCATCCTCAATGCTTCTTCAGCGCTTCCGGGGTATTCAACCGCAGTGCCTTCATTAAGTAGCTTTTTTATACCGCTATATTGGACAAGGTGGGAATTATCAAAGGGTCTCAGACAAAAAACAGGTCTTCCCTGAATCCCGGAAAAGTTAGCGGTATGCATAGCGCCGCCTCCCACTTCGGTTTCTATTACACATACACACACTGACAATCCGCTCTGTATCCTGTCACGCTCTACAAAGTGCCTCTTCTGCATCAAAGTTCCTTGAGGATATTCCGTTATGAGGAGTCCGCCGTTATCCAATATCCTTCCGGCAAGGCCTATATTTTCACGGGGATAAATATTGTCAAAACTCCCCGGAAGCACCGCTATTGTCATGCCCCCGGCATCCAGAGCACCATTATGCGCTGCTGTGTCTATGCCTATTGCAAGGCCGCTTACAATAACACAGCCCATTTCTGCAAAATCCGCAGATATTTTCTTAGCCTGCCTGATACCTCTTTCAGTAGGCCAGCGGGTGCCTATTACCGCCACCTTTTTACCGACACGCAGCGCCTTCAGATTTCCCTTGCAGTAAAGTAAAACCGGAGGATCCGGTATATTTTTTAATAGCTGCGGATAATTGTCGTCCAAATATGAAAGCACCTCAATACCATTTTTCCTGAGGTCTTCAATATACTGGATTGTGTCGTTTATCAGATGCTCTATATATCCTGTCCTGTTAATTTCATCAAACAATTTGCTGCCCAATATTTCCCGAGTCATAGGAGATTTCAGGTCAGAAACTGAAACGGAAGCGTGATATAGTGAAAGCAGTTTTTTTATGCCTATACCGCGGACCCGTGAAAGCCCAGTCCATAAAATACTATCCATCTTTTCAGCCTCTCCTGCTGCAAGAAGCCCGTCAAATCACAAACACTTATTTAATCAATCTTTCATATTATCCTTTATTTTGGTTTGCGATTATCTCACCGATAAACTTCTTCGCTTCTTTTTCATATTCTCCGCTCTTTACCTTTTTGCCGGTAATTCTTAATACGCTCAACGGCTTTTTAGCACACAGCTCTTCCATATCTATAAAAACCTTGTCATCGTCAGCGCTTGAAGCGGTAGAAAAAAATGCAACTTTTTTAAAATTGCGCGCGTTTCTTTCCAAGTATGTCCTGACAGCACATGATACATGCCCTGCCCATACAGGGGTTCCTATTATTACGATATCATACGAGGATGCATCATATTTCGTGTTCTCTATCTGCGTGGGCAACCCTCTCAAAGCAGCATATGCCGCTCCAATAAATCCGAATATTCCTTTTCTGTTAACTTTGTCGACTATCTCCTCCACATCACAGGTAACATTTTGAGCAAGTACGTGTGCAACCTCTCTTGTAGTCCCCGTTCTTGAATAATAAGCAACAAGAACCCTTTTATTGAACATGAGCACTCCTCCTATCAAAAAAAGTCAGGCTTTGTATATATTTTACCACTGCCTTTGTTCCCAGTCCACATTAATATACAGCGCTGCTTTACCGTTTGACGGGAGAAGTCTCTATTTTCATTGTTCCTGTGGTCAATACTTCCAGTATCTTGTAAGTTCCCATCCGGCGGCCGTAAAGGAAACCATCCCACGCTGCCCGTGCCAGTTTTCCATCAGCTAAATAATCATTAATCCATTCCCAGCAGTATTTTGGCTCATTCTGCGGGATACCCGCGCCAATTTCCTGGAGCCATCTCCTGTTTGCCACCTCATGGGGCCCAATACTGGGAGCCATGATTATAGGTATGCCAAGGCCGCAGTAAAACGTAAGTTCAGAGGGTTTTGTCCATAATAAATCAGTGGTGTGGAGTATGGAATTAAATTTCCTGAAATATTCGTTTGCCTCGTAGTCGAAGATTAAGTTAACTCCTTTTGCATCATCAATACCGGCTTTCTTAAGCATATTTATAAAATAGTCATATACTTTTTTACGCACACCGGCTACCAGATTAAGACAAACGCTTCCTTCACGTATCCAGGGGGCCAAATTGCTTATTATATCGCCGGCAATTTCAGTCTGCGCGCCTGCCCCTCCAACCGCATATGTTATGGTAATGGGTCTTGTCGGAACCTTCTCAAGCGCCTCGCCGCATTTCAAATAATATTTTACTCCTTCTCCGTGGATATTTCTGAACCGGTGTGAAGGGTCCAGCAATACAAGCCTTTCAATTAAATCATGGCTAAGTACGCACATTCCCGGTCCAATGTTCTCCTGCGGAAGTGGAAATCCTGTCAGCAGTATCCGTTCGTCCGGTACCCCATACTGCTTCAACCTTCTTGCTGCACGCCCGCACGGAGCGAAATATATTATTCTGCTTTTCTTGGGGTCCTTTGCTACCCATACCCTGTTAATGTCAGTATCACATATAATACAATACACCGGCAGGTCCGTTAGTTCCTCCGCTGCTATAGCCGCTGCGTAAAATGAAGTAACTACCGGAATTTTTTTTGAATTTAGCTCTGCTCCAAAGCCGTGTCCCATACCCCGTTTAATCATGGAATATAATGATTTCACCTGAAAAGACGGACGGGACCTGTCCCGGAAAGGATAATAAGGAGAAATATTTTGCAGTTTCTCTAAAAAACTGTACAGAGGCGGTCCGATTATCGGGACGTCCTTTGTCCTTGAAATAAATTCATAAGACTTCCTGAAAAACGTCCAAAGCCTTCTTTCATTGGGATACTTTATAAAGGACTCTCCAAAAAGATGCACACCCCTGTACGCTATATCCCTTAGAGGATATGTGGCGCGTTGGTGACCCAAACCCATATTTGCTGAAATTACCCAGGCAAGCTCGGTCGTCAAGGATTACCCCCCTTAAACTCAAAACTCTATTACATAAAACGGCATGCACTGTAAAAAGGCATACATTATCAGATATATTTATGTTTATTTATTCAAATATAAACTAAATGGACATACATTTCAACCACACTGCATCATATCTCGGTTTACATAATAGTAGCAAAAAATAAACGGTTTCATATATTAGTAATGTGAAACAAACTAAAAGGAGGTCGTTTTATGAATTACAGGGAACTTCTTGAACTTTCTAAAAAATATCCGAACCCTTTCTCCCTCAATCAACCAAAAATTCATCATAATGCCTATGCACTCAAAACCAAAATGCAAGATAAAGTAAGGAAAGAAGAAGAGACAATTGTAAATCAGGTTAAAGAGGATCCCCTCAATGTCGAAGCCAAAAGAGTCACGGAAAAAATGATAACTAAAATTCACAGGAATTGTTGAATGGTGTCCTCCTTCGATTAATCGTCAGGGGAGATAGTTGAAAGGAGATACCACAGGGGGACACCTCTCTCTGCCAGAGAACAGAAAATAGAGAACAGCAGCCACAAACAAAGTAATTCCTCAAAGTTCTTCTTAAACCTGTTCTCTCTCTTCTGTTTTCTGTTCTCTGTATCGTGTCCCCTTTCATTTAATCCCCGTGGTTATTGTTCATGAGCTTTATCATTATATTTACTGCTGATATTGGCAAACTCAGGAGCAGCATTTAAAAAAGCTTTTACAATAACGGGATCAAAATGAGTGCCTGAATCGCAGACAATCCTGCTGACAGCTTCATCATGGGGAACAGCGTCTTTATACGGACGCTTTGAAGTAATTGCGTCATATGCGTCAGCGAGGGCAAATATCCTTGCGGACAACGGTATGTTTTCTCCTGCCAGCCCATAAGGATACCCGCTTCCGTCATACTTCTCATGATGGTGGAGCGCAATTTCCTTTCCCATTTTTAAATAACACTTGCGCATATTGCGGTGCTTTATAATATTATCAATAGCCTGCGCCCCTATTACAGTATGTTTTTTCATTTCTTCATATTCATCTTCTGTCAAAGGCCCCTCCTTAAGCAGAATTCTGTCTCTTATACCTACTTTCCCTATATCATGGAGCGGACCAACCTTATATAAATGTTTTAAAAACTCATCTCTGCATCCGAGCTCTTTTGCCAGAATAACGGAATAATCCCTTGTCCTTTCAAGATGAAAACCTGTCGTATTATCACGGTACTCAACCAACTTTGCAAGAGCAAACACGGTAGCGTCCTTTATTTCAAAATACGTTTCGGAAACAATGCCTATTGTTTCATGATGAAGCCTGTCGATAGCGCTCATGTAATTTATAATAAGTTCCTTGTCTACACTTTTATGTATTAAATCGGAATAGCTGTCTTCGAAAAGGTGAAATACTTTAATGAATTTGCTATATTCAATATCATACGAAGCGAGCATCGTTGACAGTTCCAAATTGCTTTTAAAATAACTGTCGAAGTCCCCTGCTGAAAGGTAGGCAATGAAGTCATCAACCAGCTTCTCAAAGCCCTTTTTAAAATAATCCAGTTCTTCTTCTCCTCTTACAAGTTTCTCATTTAACAAAAGGCTGAGCCACTTCTGGATGATCGTTTCCCTGTTATCGCCGAAAATTCTTGCTACATCGACAATAATGGTTTTTTCTTTTTCATTCATCAGCCACACCCCCCAATTAATAAAATACCATATTTTTATAAAAATAAACATTTTCCCATATTTATATTGAAAATTATACAAAATTATGTTTTAAATACATCATTTGTAATTTTTGCTTTCTGTTCCTCCATAAACTGGTCGGTGTACAGCCTATAGTAATATCCCTTTTTCTGCAGCAGCTGCTTATGGGTTCCCTCTTCGACCACCCTTCCCTTCTCAATTACAAGTATCCTGTCAGCGGACCGTATTGTAGACAGCCTATGGGCTATAATGAAGCTGGTCCTGCCTTTTAAAACTTTACTAATGGCTTCCTGTATTAGTTGCTCGGTTTCCGTGTCAACAGATGAAGTGGCTTCGTCAAGCACAAATATGCGTGGATTTCCCAGAACAGCGCGGGCGAAGGAAATTAACTGTTTCTGTCCCGTTGAAAGCCTGCTCCCGCGCTCCCCAACCTCAGTATCATAACCTTTTTCCAGTTTCATTATAAATTCATGGGCATTAACAAGTTTGGCAGCTCTTATAATTTCATCATCTGAAACGTTATGCCTTCCGTATGCAATATTCTCCTTTACTGTGCCGCTGAACAAATGGGGTTCCTGGAGCACATATCCAAGGTTGGAATACAGCCATAAGAGCGGCCTCTTGCGGTAATCCACACCGTCTATAAGGATTTCGCCTTCCGTTGGTTCGTAAAAACGGCAGGCCAGATTCACGATAGTTGTCTTACCTGCGCCTGTCTCGCCAACAAGAGCTATTGTTTCCCCTTCTTTTACATCAAGATTAAAATTTTCAAGGACCTTCTCCCCATTTTTGTACCAAAAAGATACGTTTTTGAATTGGATTTCTCCTTTAAGTTCAGGCCATTTTTCCCTGTCTGAGTTAAACATGTCCCCATATTTTTGAATTACTTCACTGCTATCTTTAATATCAGGTTGAGTTTCCACAAGGGAAAAAACCCGTTCAGCAGAAGCCTGTGAATATAAAATTTCGTTGAAGACCCTCGCAAACTGTCTTACCGGCTCGAAAAACTGTGTTGTATATGAAACAAAAGCAAGCAGCGTCCCCGGGCTTATGCCGCCCAGCTGTACTCCTATGCCGCCACGCCACAAGACCATGGCTGTAGAAATACTTCCCAGAAAGACAACAATTGGCGTATATAATGCCGCAAGCGTTGCGGACTTAACGGAAAAATCCCTGAACTCACCGGTAAGCTCTGAAAACTCATCCAGGCTTTCTTTCTCGCGGGCCATGGTTTTTATTGTTTTGGCTCCCATTATTCCCTCGCTGAAACCATTCGTTACATGAGAGTTAAGCTTTCTCACTTTCCGGTAGTTTTTCAGTATCTTGTTTTGAAAGAAGAAACTCACTATTGCCAGGAACGGCACTACGCCAAGCACAATCAATGCCAGTTTCCAGTTTACGATAAACATCAGGACCATCATTATAAGCATTATGGACATTGCCCATACAATATCCACAAGATGCCATGAC
>DULF01000190.1 GCA_012840535.1 Clostridiaceae bacterium | reverse complement strand
TGATTTTCATTGTGGCAGAAAGGCCATCAAGATTTGGCATCATTACATCAAGAATAATAAGCTGAATGCTCTGGCTGCTTACCAGATCCAGCGCCTGCAATCCGTCATACGCTTTCAGAACACGGTAACCTTCTTTTTCAAGGTTAATTGATATTGCTTTTACAATTTCTCTATCGTCATCCACGACCAGAATACATGGTTTGTCCATCCATATCCCCACCTTCTTTCCTATTTTAACATAAAAATAAACCCTCTCCAGCCTGTTTTCATTTTAAAGCATAAATTTTAAGAAAAGATCGGGTATTTTCTTAAGAATTTCTAACAATTAGAAATTTAAAAAATAAAACCGCCATACAGCGGTATTATTTTTCTTTCAGGAATGTAACGTAAGGCGGTACTTTGATGTTGTTATTTTTTATTCCATTACCTCTGCCCATAATACGCATTCGCGCCGTGTTTGCGCAAAAAGTGCTTGTCAAGCAGCGCCTTTGGCATACGTTTAACCTGAGGATTTAGAATCTGCGTGTTTACTGCCATCATCACAATTTCTTCCAACACTACCGAGTTGTGCACCGCCTCGCCGGGTGTCTTTCCCCATGTAAAAGGCCCATGGTTTTTTACCAGCACTGCCGGAACAAAGTCTGGATTCAAGCTTCTAAATGTTTCAACTATTACATGCCCTGTATTCTCTTCATATTGGGAGTTTATTTCCTCGTCGGTCATATCCCGTGTGCAAGGAATTTCACCGTAAAAATAGTCTGCATGTGTCGTACCGTAAGGAGGTAAAGGAATACCGGCCTGCGCCCATGATGTAGCCCACTTCGAATGAGTATGCACAATCCCGCCAATATTGGCAAACGCTTTATAAAGTACCAGATGAGTTGGCGTATCCGACGAAGGTTTTAGTTTTCCTTCTATTATATTCCCATCGAGATCAACAACTACCATATCTTCGGCTTTCAATTCTTCATAAGGCACTCCGCTGGGTTTTATAACTACAAGTCCGCTCTTTCTGTCAATTCCGCTGGCATTTCCCCATGTATATGTTACAAGGCCTCTCTGAGGAAGTTCCATATTTGCCTCAAAAACCTCTTTTTTCAGTTGTTCCAACATCTGCTTACCTCCAGTTTTAATTATTTAAGCTATTTTAACTACCGTTACTTTTATACCCAATTCAATAAGCTTATTAATGTACCTTTCATCTGTATGTTCGTCTGTAATTACATGATGAACCTTTTCCAATCCGGCCTGAGGAGTAAATGTCACCTTGCCGAACTTAGAGTGGTCCGCAAGCAAATATACTTGTTTTGACTGTGCCATAAGCTTCGCTTCTACTTCCGCTTCAAAAGCGTTTGGTGTCGTTATGCCATATTCAAGAGAAATAGAATCCGCTCCGATAAAGGTTTTTTCCGCAAATATGTTATTTAATGACATGATAGCCTGTGGTCCGATTATCACGCCCGTTACAGGCCTAATCGTTCCGCCGATTATGTGAACTTCAATATTTGGATTGCTATAAAGCTCAGCG
The DNA here is from genome assembly GCA_012840535.1 of Clostridiaceae bacterium. Taxonomy (GTDB): domain Bacteria; phylum Bacillota; class Clostridia; order Acetivibrionales; family DUMB01; genus DULF01. The sequence goes on along the minus strand of DULF01000190.1, from coordinate 46,385 downwards.
GCTACAATAACGGAATTTGTAATAACAACAGAGCCGGACAAATCGTGAAGCAATTTCGCCAGCTCAAAAACAGTAGTGCCACCGCCAAGCATAATAATATCGCCGTCTTTGATGAATTTTCTTGCTTCAAGTGCAATTGCGGACTTTTCTGCGACTTTCATCTTCTTTTTGCGGTCTACACTGTCCTCAAATGCCGTATTATCGATGCTTACAGCACCACCATGAGTTCTTACAAGTTTTCCTTTTCTTTCAAGTTCATTTAACAGCCTTCTTACTGTTGAACCCGAAATATTAAAACGCTTCTCCAGTTCCGAAACAGTTACCCTGTTTTTTTCGCTTAATATTTTTAATATTTCACGGGACCTTTCAATATTAAACGCGTTTTTGTCCAATCAATTACACTCCTCGTTATACCCTATTCATCAAAACTTTTATATATTTCAGTATATGATTCCACGAAATACTTAACCTGTTGCTGGAACAGCTCCTCATGCCTGTTATCGTTTTCCAAAAACCGTTTCGCTTCAATGAGCTGTTCAAGAGTATCAAATTCGGCTTCCCATATCAGTGTGTTTTGAGGGTCCCGTGCAATATACGGGAAATACCTTTTGCCTTTTGGAAATTCTGGATACATTTTCTCAAACTCTGCGAATTTGCGTTCCAATTCTACAAATGCATCCGTATTTTTTTGCTCAAATTTTTGGACAAACCTTAACTTATATGACATTTTGATTTCCTCCTTTCTGATGATAGGTGACACTCCTCTTCGAGGGGTGTCACCTTTTGATTACCTTACTTGGCAATCCTCTTCCTAAAGGACTATTTGTCGAGGGTTGTCCCCCTTTGATTTCCTTATTTGACACTCCTCTTCGAGGGGTGTCACCTTAAATATTTACCTTGAGCAGTTTTTGGGCGTTCTTATAGTAGATCTTCTCAAGGACGCTGTCTTCAAGCCCTATTCCATATATCTTCCATCTTCCCAATGGTATGGGATCTCTTTCTGATTGATAGTCAAAATACTCGTCAAATGTTTCCAAAAACCTAAAGTAATAAGGATAAATATCTGACGTATCACATGATGCGAAATAGTCGGTGCCGAAAAGTATCCTATCCTGGTAGTCAATGAAAAATTTCCTTGCGGTATATGGCTGCCTTCCAAGTTCATTAATTCTTGCAGCGATATCAATATACATGTTCTTATATTTATCAAGGAGTCTTCCGACAAAACCCAGGTCTTCCGCGCAGGATCCTACGTGAGCGATTATGAAAGTTGTGTCAGGATTATTGGCCAGCATGTTTTCCTGCATCTCCATTAGTTGTTCGAAAGTGTAAAACTCGGGTCCATAGAAAGACCATTCAGGAAATAGTTCAAGGCAGTCATAGTATTCATTGTATCCGTCAATCGGGGTAAAGAAAGACTTGGGGTCTCCAATGTGAATCAATATTGGAAGATCATATTTTGCTGAAGCCTCCCATATAGGTTTTAACCTTTCATCATCAATTGCAATATATTTACCGGACTTGTCTTTCAGCATAAGGCTGATATTTTTCCACAACTTAATACCTCTAATTCCTTTTGATTTATGTTCTTTAAATGTTTTTTCAACATATTTGTCAAAATCCGGTTCATCCAGCTTTGTAACGTCTAATGAAGCAAATGTCAGTATAAAATCCTGGTAGCCGTCAATTTTTCTTAATAACCTGTCCAGTTCTTCTCCCCATAAGATATCATGATTAAATACCAATCTAACATCAATGGCCTTCAAATTCTCAACCACTTTGCCGGTATCATAAGCATTTTCGTAGTCTTTAATAATAATGGGACCAAAATGCGTGTGAATATCAATTACAGGAAATTTTGGCTTTGGAACGTAGTGCTGAGGCACAACCAGATTGGTTTTTGGCTTGAATTCCTTCAGTAGCAACGGTTTGCTCATAAAAAAACCCCACCTTCGTAATTGTAATAATTTATATTAAATTTAAAACTTCTCTTAAAAAGATGATACCACTACAACTTGCAATCGTCAAGCAAAATAAGCACATTTAGTGAGCATTCGAGCATAAAACATCCTCATATTTATTGACAATAAAGCATGTTCGTGCTAATATATTCATAAATAATCATATTCAGCCACATAGAATTTGAAAACTAAAAAGGAGTATTGATACTATGAGCAGCATATCAAAAAAGGATTTGTACAAGTGGTGCAGTATTCCGGCCAGCGAGCTGGAAGGCCACCCGGATTTGAAAATACCCTTCAGAATGGTTAAAGATTCCAAGGAAATGGGCGAACTTATGGCAAGAGAACTGGTTGATGAAATAAAAGCAGCCAATTCTGAGGGCCGCTGTTTCAGGGCAATTATACCATGTGGGCCAACATGTTGGTATGCGCCGTTTACCAGGATGGTAAACGAAGAAAATGTTTCATTGAAAAATTTCTACGTATTTCATATGGACGAATGTCTTGACTGGCAAGGAAAACCTCTTGCAAAAAACGACCCCTATAACTTCAGAAGCTTTATGGAAAAACATTTTTACGGCGGAATCAAAGAAGAACTGGCAGTACCATTAGACCAGCGTTTCTTCCCTGAAGTTTCAAAAATTGATTACATACTTGAAAAAATATATGAAGCGCCAATAGACCTCACTTACGGAGGTTGGGGCCAGGATGGCCATGTAGCTTACAATCAAGCCCGCAGGCACCCGTTTTCCCATATCACAATCGATGATGTGAGAAATTCCACCCTGCGCGTCCAGGAAAACAATTTAGATACAATCATAGCACTTGCCCAAAGAACATATGGAGCGGCATACCAGTTTGTCCCTCCTATGTCGATAACCCTTGGCATGAAGGAATGCCTGTCAGCTAAAAAAATACGTTTATTCAGCGACACAGGCCCCTGGAAGCAGACCGCGCTTAGAGTCGCGCTTTTCTCGGATGTCACTCCCGAGTATCCAATAACATTACTGCAAGAGCATCCTGATGCGCTCATAACTGCAACTGTAGAAACTGCTACTCATCCTATCTCGCTTCATCCTGAATGGGAAATCAGGGGAGCGAATGTGTGAAAAAAGTTGCATAATAAAATGGGGATATTTCTATGGAGAAAGATTTCCTTCTCATTCTATAATCTCCTTTTCGGTCCAGAAAGTATCCCCATTTTTTGTTTACTTTATACCGGTTAAAGAAACACCCTTTATAAATTGGTTTTGGAAAGCAATAAACACAATAGTTACCGGCAGCATAACCAATGTAGCCGCTGACATTGTTGCGTTTATATCCGTGGAATGCTGGCTGTTAAAGAAAGATAATGCAAGAGGCAAAGTCATTCTCTCAACTTCACTTAACATAATCAAAGGACCAAGATAGTCATTCCACGTTCCCAAAAAGGTAAAAACTGCAAGCGCTCCAATTGCCGGCCTTATTTGAGGTAAAATTATTCTGAAATATATTGTAAAATCAGCAGCGCCGTCGATTTTAGCCGACTCGCACAAGCTATCCGGTATGTCCTCAATAAACTGTTTGCATAAAAAAATTCCAAAAGAGCTTACAAGAGCCGGAATTATCAGTGCTGTAAGCTTATTATAAAGCCCCAGCCAGTTTACAATTAAAAAAGAAGGTACCATGGTTACCTGTGAAGGAACCATCATAGATGCAAGAATTATAAAAAATAAAGTATTCTTGTATTTGAATTGATATTTGGCAAATATAAATCCTGTTATAGTACTTGTAAACAGCACTGCAAGGGTAACAGAACCGGTAATTATCACACTGTTGCGAAACCATTTAAAAAAGGGAGCTCTTGTAAAAACTTTTATATAACCTGCAACTGTCCAGTTTATTGGCCAAATTCTTTCAGAATGTCTCAGAATTTCCGTGGTAGACCTGAAAGAAGTCAATAGCATTAACGTATATGGAAAAACTACCAATACTGCGACGATTAAAAGAAACACTATTATTATAGTTTTGGCTAAATGCTTTCTTTTCCTGCTATTAACCGAAGCCAATTCTAATACCCCCAATCAATGCGGTTTAACCTACGCTGTATTAGCGTCACTACCATTATAATTATGAACAATACAAACGCAACAGCCGAGGCATAACCCATATCTTTATTTATAAAAGCCAATTTATATACATAAAATGTCAGAACTGTTGACGCGTTGTTTGGACCACCACGTTGTGCCAATACCATAAACTGCACGAACATTTGAAAATGCGAAATTATTGTCATAATAGTTACAAACACAAACGTACGCCTTAAAAGAGGGAACGTTATGTATATAAAGCGCTGAAACGGGCCTGCCCCATCAATTTTCCCAGCTTCGTCAAATTGAGTAGGTATTGAATCTAAGCCCGCAGAAAATAAAACAGTATTATATCCAAAGTCCACCCATACCGTAAAAATAATCAAGCAGTACATGACAAGATTAGCGTCACCTATGAAGTTCACACGTGGCATACCCATGGAACTTAGTATCGTGTTCAAAATTCCATACCGGGTAGAATAAATATTTCCTCCCCATACAGTTGCAGCTACAACCATAGGTGCAACGCAGGGCAGGAAATATACTGTTCTAAAAAAGCTTCTTATTTTGTTGCTGTGTATTGTGGTAATAAATTGTGCAAGAGTAAGCGTAAATATGATATTTATGGTAACAGTAACAAATACAAAAAACAAAGTATTGGTTGTGGCTTTAATAAACACATCATCTCTGAAAAGCTTTGCATAGTTCGAAAGACCAACAAAAGGGTTCGTCTGGCGCAGAGGGTTATACTCAAAAAAAGATATCCCCAAGCCATAAATTAAAGGTAAAACTAAAAATACTATTACTAAAACAAATATGGGAAATAGAACTGCAAAAACAAATTTATTATTCTTCAATAAAAATTCCCTCCCGCATATATGCTGGTATTTAATTATACTATTTTTATCTTGCATTTATTCGGCACCGTAGGGGTTTCAAGATGTGAAACCCCTACGGTGCCGGCTTTTCATCAAGGTGTTATTTACCAAGGATTAACTCATTATTTAACTTTTCTTCCAATGCGGCAAGGCCATCTTTTATTGTTGGATAATTATTTGTCGTGCAGAGCTCAACAAACATATTGTTTATAGCTTCCTTGAACACGTCTGTATTAAAGTGACCGATATATTCTCCGTGTTTTAGTATGTCGAGAAGAGGTACAACATGAGGCATTCTTTCCTTGTAATCAGTATTATCAATTATCGATTGACGTGGAGGTAGCATCCCGCACATCTGCAGATGCGGAACAAGGTTTTCGGGTTCCATTACAAACTCAATAAACTTCCATGCAGCATCTTTATTCTGGCTGGATTCCGCAACCACAAGTCCCCAGCCTGTTTCTGCGGGAAAAGCTATTTTATCGCCATACCAGGGCATTGCTATATAATCGAAATCAACTCCCTGTTGTAATCCATACATCTCGATTCCTTCGGATATAACCCATGGGCCTCTTGCAACCATCATTGCCTGGTCTTCATACAGGAAATAGTGTCCTTCTCCCCCTCCGCCACCTGTTAGCGCATCGAGGTTAGTATATCCCTTATCAACCACATAGCTTACTAATTGAGTCATTGCATCAACAGCTTCCGGGGAAGTAAAGTTAAACGTACCGTCCTCGTTAAAGTAGCTTGCACCCTTGGACATCAACATGGAAAGCCATGTATAAGTCACGTTGTCATATGTTACAAAGTCAAAACCGCGCATTACCATTACCGCGCCATCCTTGACAGATGTCTGGTCCGCTATTTTAAGCATTTCATCCCACGTCTTAGGATAAGAAAGGCCTTTTTCATCAAACAGCTTCTTGTTAACCAGAAGCCCCCCTACTTCAATATTAAATTCAAGCGGCACACCGTAATATGCACCGTCGTGTTCAAAGGAACCAAGAGTAGGAGCGAAATAATCTTTCTTAAATTCCTCAACAAATTTATCAGGAACTTTAGCTAGAGCACCGGTAGGTGAAAAGTCAACACCCCATCCTCCCCAAAGCTCATATATATCAGCTCCACCGGTTTTCGACATAAGCGAAGTTTGAATTTTTGATTCAAAATCATCATACGGGAAAAACTCTGTTAGTACAGTAATATCAGGATTAACCTTCATAAATTTCTCTGCCAGCTCTTTATGCGACTTATTCCAGCCCTCATTCTGGTGTGCCCAATACTTGATTTCAACTTTTTCTTTTTTGTCTCCGCCGGAAGAGGTATCAGCACTTTTGTCCGTATTATCACCTGCCCTACCGCCACATCCTGCTAGCACACCGATTAAAACTACCATCGCGAGAATAATTGAAAAAATTCTGCTTTTCATTATAATCCCCCTCTTTTTTGTTTTATTTTACTGTATTTTTAAAATAAAACATTTTGTTAACTTATTATTAATGTAAATAGGTAACTAAACACGGAGTTTCTTAAAGTAGGTCAGATAGTCGCGATTTTTATCAAACATTGCATTTGTCATGTCTCTAATTTCTTCAAGGCTAAGCACACTTGATGTCAAAGGATCAAAACAAATAGCATGGAATATCTTCACCGGGTCACCATCGATGCAGCCTTGAACAGCAAGTTCTTCACAGCGGGCAGAGATATTAATTAGAATTGCAAGATGATCAGGCAAAGAACCAACATGTAAGGGTCTTATCCCCGCTTTAGAAGCTACTACCGGAACTTCAACACAACATCCATACGGGAGGTTGTCAATAAGTCCAAAGTTGCGCAGGTTACCGTTAAATTCAAAATACTCGTTATCACCAAAAATTGCATTGAAGATATTTGAAGCGTATTCCCCGCTCCTCTCCAGGTTCTTATTCTTATCATTCAGCCATTTTTTATAATTTTCCTCCCAGGTATCCTCAGCTTTCAAATACTCCTTTAACAGGAAAGCATGTTCACCGGGATTCCAGCCGGTACCGTGGGTACAATACTTTTCAATAAGGTCAGGTCTTTTCCTGAACCATGGATTATACTCGGAATTATGGCCGGAAGACTCTGTACAGTAATAGCCCAGATGACGGAACATTTCATTTCGTACAGGTTCTTCATTTGCGATTTCAGGTCTTTCGTCTATTGCTTTTCTGATTAACGGGTATGCATCTTGACCCTTCCATTTGAACTCAAGATAGAAAGCTTGATGATTTATACCGGCGCAAGTGTATGTAACATCTTTTAAATCTGCACCAATCCATCTTGCCAGCATTTCCGCCGTCCCTTGCACGCTATGGCAAAGCCCGGTAACATTTGCGGTTGATTCACTTTGAAGATAACGGCAAAGCATTGCCATCGGGTTGGTGTAATTCAGAACTACCGCGTTAGGGCAATATTTTTCAACGTCTTTACAAATATCCAACATTACAGGTGCAGTTCTCAGAAAACGGAAAATTCCTGAAGGTCCGCGGGTATCACCGACACAAATATCCACTCCATAAGCCTTGGGAATTTCTATATCGTAACGCCATACTTCAACACCACCCTGAAGGATGGTTATAAGTACTCCATCAGCCCCTTCAAGTGCCTCTTTTCGGTTCATTGAAGCACTTACGGTTGCGGGATAGTTGCCAGCTTCAATAATACTTTTTACTCCTTCCAAAGCATAATGAAGGCGTTTTTCGTTAATATCCATTAAAGAAAAGTGTGCATCTTTAAAGCTATCAAATGTAAGTATGTCTGTGACCAAGGAACGTGTAAACTCAAGTGAACCAGCACCTATAAAGGCAAATTTTTTGGCCATGCGAATCCTCCTCAGCTATTGTTGATTTTGCCCGCCTAAAGAAGTGCAATTCAGATCTGAATATTTCTCGATATTTTAATTATACTACCATTAAAGTAAAATGTAAAGAACAATTTTATTAAAATTTTACCAAACATCCAATCTTTGTTTACTTAATAATTGACACATATCGGCCTTTAATGGTAAACTAAAATTAATTAATTGTACCTATTTATACCTGAAAGGTTGGTGTGAAAATTTGGCTACGATCAGGGATGTTGCTGCTCATGCAGGAGTATCTATTGCAACCGTTTCAAGAATTATTTCCGGTGACCCGAATTACAAGGTAACTGAGGAAACACGCAGTAAAGTATGGGATTCTGCTCTTAAACTTAATTACTGGCCAAGGCCGGCTAAAACAAAGCAACACTCCCGTCCTGCAGAGTCTTTGAAGTTGGGCTGTATTTTCAGTATGACACTTGAAAAATACTCCGACCCTTTTTTCACAAGTGTGCTTGCCGGTGCTGAAACCCGCTTGATGGAATGCAACTGTAGCATTTCAATTACTCGTACCTATAATGAACTCACTAATCAAAATATATTATTTAATACGTTCAATCAGCAAATATCAGGGATTTTGCTTTTAGAGGAAATACCCGAAAATATGCTTCATTATATAAAGGAACGTGTACCAAATATAGTCGGTGTAGACACGTACTATGAAGAGATAGATAATGTGGGTTTCGACCGTAGAGCAGCAGCAATCAAAGCAGTTTCGTTTCTAATAAGTAAAGGACACAGACGTATAGGTTTTATCGGCGGTTCCGGAATGGGCGCAAGTTTAGAAGATTCAAGGCGTTTCGACGGATACTGCTATTGTTTGAGAAAAGCCGGAATACCGCTGGATGAAAGACTTGTGAAGAATTGCAAGTGGTCTCAGGATTTGGCGCAAATATGTACCAGAGAATTGCTTTCCCTTCCTAAAGACGAGCGTCCTACTGCAATCTTTGCAGCAAGTGATCTAACGGCAATTGCTGCGTTAAGTGTAATTTATGAGTTTGGCCTAAAGGTGCCTACAGATATTGCAATTATAGGTATTAATAATATAGATATTACAGCTTATACCAGTCCTCCTCTCAGTACTATCGATGTACACGCAAAGGAAATAGGAAAGATTGCTGCAGACCTTTTGCTTAACAGAATTAACGGGGACACTTCCATGCCAAAAAGTATATATTTACCTACCAAATTGATAGTGCGCGGTTCCGTTTAAGTACGTAACATAAACTAAAATATTTAGTAAACATTTTACTGATAAAGTTTTGGTTTTGTTTAGCAAGTTATTATTTTTTAAATCCATCATATTTATTTTTTTAGTAAAAGCTATATGCGGGGGGATAAACTCATGAATTGTTTAAAGCCTGTCAATGGAAAGAGTTATATGTACACGAGGATTATAGGAACCGGGGGCGTTGGTTCAGGTATAGTCTTCAACCTGGACGGCAACCACACAATTGGCCGTAATGAAAGCCGCAGCGGCAAATTGATGCCATTCAGGGATTATTGCAAAATACATATTATAATGCATTATCCGTCGGTTTTGCTTGGCAAAGGCCAAAACGGCATTGTATCATACCCAATAAGCAATGTCGGTTACGACAACACCGGAAATGTTCTTATCCAGGAAATGAAAGACGCCGGTATGGATACCCGCGGCATATCTCAATTAAAGGATGCGCCTACTTTATTTAGCGTGTGTTTTCAATATCCTGACAAAAGCGGAGGCAATATAACAACCAGCAACAGTGCATGTGGCATGCTGTCACCTGAAGATATTGACAGTTTCTTTGCCAAAATGCCTCCAGGAGAACCGGAAGTTCTCATTGCCGCTCCTGAAGTGCCTCTAGAACCTAGAATAAGACTGCTGGAGCACGGCCGGAAAAGAGGGAGCTTCAATGTTGGAGCCGTTCTTACTTCTGAAGTTCCGGAGTTTCTTTCATTGGACGGAGTTAAACTTGTTGATATGCTCGCAGTCAATATAGATGAGGCGCTTGCGATAGCCGGTCTGACAAACGAAGGCTCGCAGCCGGAAGAAGTAGCCTATAAATGTTATCATACGTTAACTAAAATAAACCCGGATATTATGCTTATTGTAACATCCGGCGCCAAAGGCTGTCATGCCTGCTATAAAGGGAAAATCGAGCATATACCCATCATTCAGGTGAATGTTGTATCTACAGCCGGAGCGGGAGACGCATTGCTAGGCGGCACTGTTACCGGCCTTTGCTGCGGACTTCCCTTTATAAAAGGCTCAAGCGACGACACCTTTGGGCAAACGCCTCTTTTGAGCGCTGTCGAGCTTGGAACTCTCGTGTCTAACCTTAAGGTAACATCGCCTGATACAATATATCACGAATTAGATGTAAACATGCTTAAGGATTTTTGCGTAAGCCGGGGATTTAAACTATCCGATGAATTTAAAAGAATATTTGGTGAAATTTAAAGGGCGACATACCGAGTCGCCCTTAACTTTATTATTTCTATTTAATATTTCTGTCAGTTTTTCAGCAGCAAAGGATCACACCAGCCAGGTTGATATATTATTTCCCGAATAAATTCACGGTCAGGAACAAGGTTGCCGAAATTGAAGAAACCAGTGACACAACTGTAACCTGTGTATTAAGGGACGGACCTGCTGTATCCTTGAACGGGTCACCAACCGTATCACCAACAACAGCGGCTTTATGAGCATCGGAACCTTTTCCTCCGTGATTGCCTGCTTCAATATATTTCTTTGCGTTATCCCACAAACCACCTGAATTAGACATAAACAATGCCAAAAGCAATCCGCTGATAATATTTCCTGTCAGGAATCCGCCAATAGCATTAACGCCACCGATAAATCCGACAAGAAGCGTTGCAATAATGGCCATCAAGCCAGCAGGAATAAGTTCACGCAATGCACCTATTGTTGCTATGTCAATACACTTGTCATATTCAGGCTGTACGCCTTCCTTACCTTCTTTCAGTCCGACAATCTCTTTAAACTGCCTGTGGATTTCGACAACCATACGCTGAGCGTTACGGTCAACGCCAAGCATCAGCATGGCAGAGAATACCGCCGGAACAGCTGCACCAACAAGCAATCCGAAGAATACCACAGGGTTCAAAATGTCAAAGTTCTCAATACCTGCTACGCCACGCTCAGCAGCTGCAACATTGACTTCACTCATGAAAGTACCCAGCAGAGCAATAATAGTCAAACCAGCCGCTCCGATGGCAAAACCCTTGGTAACCGCTTTAACGGTATTACCTGCGCTGTCTAGGGAATCTGTTATTTCCAGTGCTTTATCGCCAAGGTTGCCCATTTCAACAAGTCCCCTTGCATTATCTACGATAGGTCCGTAAGCATCATTGGAAATAATCATTCCAACAATGGAAAGCATTCCCACAGCTGCCATTGAAATACCAAACATACCGTAAACAGGGTTGGAAGGATCAAGAGGTGCACAGAGCTTGTAAGAAACCAGTGCGGAAACGGCAATACCTACTATTGCAGGAAACACACTCAGGAATCCATATGAAACACCTGATAAAATTGTGAACGCCGAGCCTGATTTGGAGGCATTTGCCACATAGCGTACAGGGTTCTTATTGTCATTAGTAAAGTAATCGCTTACAATACCAATAATGGTACCAACAAGTAAACCTACAATAACAGCTCCCCAAATACGCCACTCAAAATTAAAAATCCATGTTGCAACAGTTGTGGCTACTCCAAATATCGCAGTAGTAATATAAGTACTCAAATTAAGTGCTCTTGTGGGGTCATCATTTTTACCCATGCGAGCCATAAGTACACCAATGGCTGAAGCCAGCAAACCAATAGCACCAAAGCAAAACACCATAATAGTATAATTTCCGCCGCCTTTGTCGAGTGCAATAGCCATCGCAAGCGCTGCAGCCAAAGAAGCCACATGTGAGTCAAACAAGTCTGCTCCCATACCTGCGACATCGCCGACATTATCACCGACATTATCAGCAATAACAGCAGGATTGCGCGGGTCATCCTCAGGGATTCCCAACTCTACCTTACCAACGAGGTCAGCGCTTACATCCGCTGTTTTTGTAAAAATACCACCGCCTGCTTTTGCAAAGAGCGCAAGGCTTGAAGCTCCAAAGCTGAAGCCCAGAACTGCACCGGCATTCTTTGTTATCAGGTAAACAAGCGTTACGCCGAGCAAGCTTGCGCCAACAACTGACATACCCATAACAGCGCCGCCGCGAAAACCTACGAGGAATGAAGGCCTGATACCTTTTGTGGCAGCTTCAGCAGACTTCATGTTGGCGATAGTTGCCACCATAATACCTATTTTCCCGGCCATTGCCGAAAATACAGTACCAAAAATATAGGCGATTGCCATTGTTATATTTTCAGTGTAATTGCCATGCCATATAGGCTGAGGCAAGAACACCAGAATTAAAACTGCTACAACTCCGGCAAAGCGCGCCAGCAGCGTGTATTCACGCCTCAGGAATGTATTGGCGCCGTTTCTGATTAAAGCACCAACTGCATGAACAGTTTTATTGGAGGATGGCTGCGAGTTTACCCATGAATAGAAAAACGCAGCAACTCCAAAGGAAAACAATGAAACAAGAATTGCAAAGAATAATGCTGTAATGTTACTCATATTCTCCGCCTTTCCATTATTTATTTTGATATTATTTTATTATTAATTAATAATATCCGCTTTTACATTTATAAAACTAATAATTTAAATTACCTAATTAATAATATATTCCACTTAGCAATAATCCGTAACAAAATAATAAATCAAAAAATATATACTTCCTGTTTATGTAACCAACCGATACCTATTATAATACTGTGCAGCAAAATAATCAAGCAACTTGAATCCATTTGGCAGATGTTGTATAATAAAGTATGCAAGAGTTTAGCACTTATTCACCGTCTTAATGTCATCTGCGTGAAGTATCTCTCATACATTATTTTAAGGGAATATTAATTAAATATGGAGGGGTTTTTATGGCCAAAAAAGAACTGCAAAACAATTTTGTCATCGCTCTGAAGGACGTTGACGGTTTTTTTGCTGACCTCGAAAGCGGCAATATTCACATGTCGGGCAGTATCGAAGAATATAAGGAATTGTTATCCGCGCCACTGTTGAAAATCAATTCAACCAAGGAATTAGGCAAGTTTATAAGGAAAGCCGGTCTTAAAAAGAGTGAATGCTTTCTCTACTGGGAAGGCCTTCTTCTTGACGGATACACGCTTATGATTGTGGAATACAACAAAGGTGACGCAGCCCTGTTGTGCGACAATAAGAATCTCAGGTATCTTACTACTACAAGAAAATAGAGATACCGTCATCACGAGGATATAGATACAATAATGTAAAAGAAAATGATCTAAATAAATCATCAATTTATTACTTCCATTCATTATTCAACTCCTCGTGATGACTTAATTTTTATCGATTCAATACTTATCTATTACTATCATGGCATACCATGTCAATCACAATGGCTAATGCCAGTAATGTTATTTGGTCTTCTCCGTCATCAATATCCACACCATAAGTATCAGTAAAGGAGAAAAATCTCTTTGAAATCCGGGCGACTACTTTGCCGTCTTTATAAATTTCAAATTCATGGGCAAAAATGTCGCCTTTTACATCATATTGGCTATAAGGGCTTGTAATTACAAAATCATTTTTAAACAGTTTAAACTTTTTCTTGATGTTAGCTACATGTTGCCCTGCAATATAGATATTATATTCAGGCATCAGTCTGAAAAGCATTTGCTCAATGTAGCATAATTCATTCCCGGCAAGGTCGTATATCCTGAGCTTTTTCCCGAACGAAAGCAATTGGCTCTTTACTATGAAAATATCATTGCCATTTGCATCCTTTATGCTGAAACTGTCCGCTAAAGCAAATATTTTTTGCTTAATAATATACCTCAACGATTCCACTCCAATCATAGTTTTCCTGCATAATATTTTATATGCACTTCCATGCTTTTACAACAACAAAAAAAGAGAAAAAATTTTTATGTTGTCCATATGGACTCATCCTCAACGGCGGAACCGCGTAAAATCCTGCCCACATGTTTATACACAAGCACTGTAACCGCGGAATTGCCTACTGATTTTATCAAATTGAAGGGAATAATCGTAGGCAACAGCATACTCTTCACAGTTTCAACCGGAACATTGAGGAAAATCGTTGTAAGTATAAGGTTGCTTGGTATCATAATGAGTGTCATACTGAGACTACCGGCAATAAGAGCAAGTATTGCGCCCTTGAAATTATGCACCTTTTTATAAATAGCCCCGGAAACCAGAACCAAAGTACCGCTGGCAATGACATGCATTACAAACCCAATCGGACCGCTTTCCGCACTTACGGTAAAAGCCTGAACCAGCGACATTACAACTGTGATTATAAATCCTTCAACCGGTCCGTAAAGGAATGTTCCAATCAGTGCAGGTACATCGGCAAACTCAAACTCCAAAAATTTTGCCCAAGGAAGTATAGGAAACCTTGTACAGAGCATGAGGATAATTGATAAAGCTGCCAACATAGCCAGCTTAACCATTTTGTTCACATTGAATTTCATAATCGCAATCAACTCCCCTTCAAATATTTTTGCTTTTTGCTCTTCAGGGAATTTAAAATGTTGCAAATTAAAAATTCCCTGAATATTGACTTCAGGGAATATGTTTTTTGCAAAGAAAAAATAATCTTCTTCCATCCAGACTATACTGTCGGCCCCGGAATCGCACCGGGTCGGCTTTCGCTCGCGGGCTAATGGATTTTCTCCATATTACCGCCGGTCGGGAATTTCACCCTGCCCTGAAGATCATATTCGTTAAATAAGCTATTCATTTTTCATAATAATATTAACACAGAAAGAAATGCATTTCAAGTAATTTTTTAAATTCACATCAATAATACCCTGGTCCTCGGTTTCCGGCCTCTGGTTTCTGGTCTCCGGCCCCTGCCTCCGGTCTCCGATCTCCGGCCTCTAGCTTCCGGCCTCTGGTTTCTGGTCTCCGGCCCCTGCCTCTGGCCTCCGGTCTCCGGTCTCCGGCCTCTGTATTACACCTTTCCGCTGCTGCCTCCGCCGCCAAATCTGCCGCCCCCGCCTTTGCTGCCGCCGCCAAAGCCGCCATGGCCGCCCCAGCCACCGCTGCCCCAGCCGCCACGGCCGCCACGGCCTCCGCCGAAAAAGCTGCTCCAGAACAACATTTTCAAAATTGTTGAGATGATTTTAAATTTAAAAAACACTCCGTCAAATATTAAAAAAAGTACAATCAATACAGGAATGAAATTAAAATCATCACGCCTTCCAGGGTACTTAGGTGTATCTTCCCGTAAACTGCCGGTATGGGGAAGGCTTACATCTCCGGTAATTTTTACTCCGTATTCATTGGCAACTTCAGTTACAAGCGCGGTATAGCCGTTTAAAAAGCCCCGGTCAAAGTCATCATGCTGGGTATACGGAGCAATATAATCCCTCCTGATCCTGGCAGCCTTGATATCGGGTACCGCGCCTTCCAGGCCATATCCTACTTCTATCCTGAGCATCCGTTCAGCGTTGGAATACAGCATCAATATTCCGTTGTCTTTATCCTTCTGGCCTATTCCCCATTCCATGGCAAGCCCAATGGAATACTCCTCAATGCTCTGTCCGTCAAGCGAATCTATTGTCACGAGGACAACCTGTGCCCCTGTCTTTTCCTCAAGCTCTTTTCCAAGCAAATATATTTTTTCCTCTGTCTCCTCACTAAGTACAGATGCATAGTCATTTACAAAAAAAGCTTTAGTTGGGGATGGATAATTTGTCTTTGAAAAAACAGGTAACGCCAGCACAAATAAAAGCGTCAACGCCATAATAAAAACTCTTCGAAGCTTTCTCATTTATCCACTCCCCTTTCCAATATAATATATTACAAATGGAACTTAAAATTCTATTTTCGGTGCCTCACCCGCTTCAGGACTTGCCTTGTAATATTCCTTGGGTGAAAAACCCATCAGCCTTGCAAATATGCTTCCTGGAAATCTTTTTACCCTGATGTTGTATTCCTCAACAGCTTCAATAAAGCGCTTGCGCTCAACCGAAATTCTATTTTCAGAACCTTCAATTGCTTCCTGCAGATTCTGGAATTGTTCACTTGCTTTAAGCTCAGGATAATTTTCAACTAAAACAAGCATATCCTTTGTAGCCTGTGTTAACTTGGCATCAGCATTGATTTTACTCTCAATATCGCTGGTTCCGCTCAAAAGCGTAGACCTGGCTTCGGCAATATCTCCGAAAACCTTTTCCTCATGCTTTACATAGCCTTTTACAACTTCTACAAGATTTGTAATCGTATCGAGCCTTCTTTGCATAACACTTTCTACCTGGCTCCAGCTTCTTTCCACATTTTGTTCTGCCTGTACAAGACCGTTATAGGTCGAAATTGAACTTATTACTATTATTAATACAACAAGTACGATTATTCCCCACTTAATCCATCTTCCCCATGGATATGCATTATAATTCATATAAATCACCTCCTGTTAATAATACGAAATAATCAGCAAAAAGTCTACAAATTCCTTAATTAAATTAAAGGGACGTGAGCATTGGCACCCTTGGTGTCAATATCCCCGTCCCTCTGATATTCTGCAAATAAATCACTTTTTCATTCTTAACGCTTCTTTTGCCTTCACTGCTATATTTTCAGCTGTCAGGCCGTACATCTTTAACAGTGCGTCAGGTTTGCCGGATTTCCCGTACTTATCTTCTATGCCTACCATTTTCATGGGTACGGGGTAATTTTCCACCAGCACTTCTGCAACAGCGCTGCCTAACCCGCCAATAATATTATGTTCTTCTGCCGTCACAATAGCGCCTGTTTCCTTTGCAGCCTTTATAATAATATCTTTGTCAATAGGCTTAACAGTGTGAATGTTAATAACTCTTGCGCTGATACCTTCTTCAGCCAGCAGCTCCTTAGCCTTGATTGCATACTGCAGCATCAAACCGGTAGCTATAATTGTTACGTCCGAGCCGTCTGATACGGTTACTCCTTTGCCTATTTCAAACTTGTAAGTACTTTCATCGAATATTACAGGTACGGAAAGACGTCCAAGCCTCAAATATACCGGACCGTCATACTCTATTGCCGCTTTTACGGCGAATTTTGTTTCAACGGCGTCTGCCGGGCTGATAACCACCATGTTGGGCAATGCCCTCATTATGGCCATATCTTCCACAGGTTGATGTGAAGCGCCGTCTTCACCTACAGATATGCCTGCATGGGTTGCACCGATTTTTACATTAAGCCTTGGATAACATATAGAGTTTCTAATCTGCTCACAAGCGCGCAAAGCGGCAAATATGGCAAAAGTGCTTGCAAACACTATTTTCCCGCATGTGGCCATTCCAGCGGCTACAGCCATAAGATTTCCTTCGGCAATACCTATGTTAAAAAACCTTTCAGGATATTTTTTCTTAAAAGTATCGGTTTTTGTTGACTTGGAAAGGTCAGCGTCCAGTACTACAATCCTTTCGTTTCCGCCAAATTCGGCAAGGGCGTTTCCATACGCTTCTCTTGTAGCAATTTTTTGTGCCATACTATTCAACCTCCAGTCTTTGCAAAAATGCGTCGAGCTCAGCTATTGCCTGGTCTCTCTGTTCTTTATTAGGCGCTGTGCCATGCCATCCTGCCTGGTTTTCCATAAAGGATACTCCCTTACCCTTGACGGTTTCCGCTATAACCATGGTAGGAGCGCCTTTTGTCGCTTTCGCCTTTTCTATGGCTTCAATTATTTGTACATAATCGTGTCCGTCAATTTTAATAACATTCCATCCAAAAGCCTTAAACTTCTCTTCAACAGGTTCGGGAGACATAACATCAGTAATTTTTCCGTCAATCTGCAGGCCATTATGGTCGAGAAATGCCGTCAGGTTATCAAGCTTGTAGTGCGCTGCCGCCATACATGCTTCCCACACCTGGCCTTCCTGAGTCTCGCCGTCTCCAAGTATTGAATATACCCTGTAATCCTTTTTGTCTATCTTGCCTGCCAGCGCCATTCCAACTGCAGTAGAAATGCCCTGCCCAAGCGAACCAGTTGACATATCCACGCCGGGAACATATCTCATGCTTGGATGCCCTTCAAGGTAGCTGTCTGCGCTCCTGAATTTAACAAGCTCCTCCCTCGGGAAGAACCCCTTCTCTGCAAGCACAGCATATAAGGCAGGGGCACAGTGTCCTTTTGATAAAACAAACCTGTCCCTGTCTTCCCACTGAGGATTCTTAACATCAACCCGCATTTCGCGGAAGTATAATACAGTTAGAATATCGGTACATGAAAGCGATCCCCCCGGATGCCCGGATGAAGCATTGAATACTTGCTCAATTATATGCTTCCTGATAACAGTGGCAAGTTTTTGCAATTGCTTTATCTCCTGCTTTTCCATCTTCACAACTCCTTCTTTTATAAAATTAAGTAATAAATATAATAAAATTATCAATTTGCACTTTTCTTCCGACTTCGCACTTCTGATTTCTCACTTCTCATTTCTCACTTCTGCCCTCTAACCTCTAGCTTCTGGTCTCCGACCTCTGGCCCCATGGCCTCCATTCTCTGACTTCTGTCCGCTTACTTTATGTGGACGTCTAAAAGTCGCCCCTACATACCAACCGCAAGGCTTACCTCTTACCCCTAACCTCTTACCTCTAACCTCTAACCTCTTACCTGCATAAACGGCGAAGCGGTTTATGTATTTAGTATACTATACTGTTAAGAATTAGTCTATAGGATGATAAAGTATTACATTGAATTGTTACAAATTATCATACCGTGTTAATTTATTCATTTATTTTAAAACCTTCTCCAAGAACCTCCCTTATATCAGCCAGCACTATGAATGCTCTCTTGTCAACTTCCTTTACAATCTTCTTCAATTGAGGCATCTGTGACCTGTGTACCACACAAAAAAGAACTTGTTTGTCCTGTCCGGTGAACATGCCTTTACCCTTTAATGCCGTAACACCCCTGTCAAGGTCGGTCATTATCCTTTTGGCTATCGTTTCCGATTCATCAGAAATAATAAAAAGCGCTTTTGCAAAGTTTACGCCTTCAAGTATAGCATCTATTACCTTTGAAGATATAAACAATGTTACAATTGAATAAAGCGCAAGCAGAAAACTGTTAAATACAATAGCTGCAAATATTACGACACACATATCGATAAACAGCAAAACCTGGCCCATTGTAAATGCCGGAATAAAATGGTTGACAATCCTGGCTGCCAGGTCCGTTCCACCCGTTGTAGCTCCGGATTTAAATACAAGACCAAGCCCTGTTCCCATAAAAACTCCTCCGAATATTGAATAAAGCAGCAAATCCGGTGATGCAGGCATGTTCTCCAGCTTGGAAAAATACTTGTCAACAAAATAAACCGTAAAGGGTTTCATAGTATCTATAGCTACTGACATGAATATTGTAGCGAATAATGTGCGAATTACGAACTTTTTGCCGATAAACTTTATTCCAAGGACAAAAAGCGGAATGTTGAAAAGCAGCATTATCAAGCCGACCGGCAAGCGGGAACCACTCAAATAATAAATAACAGTTGCAATTCCTGTAACACCGCCCGGAGCTATTTTATGAGGAACCAGAAAAACGTCTATTGAAGCAGCAGCTATAATTGTGCCGGCTATAATCCAAATATACTCTTTCCAACTAATTTTGACTGTTTTGAAAACACCCATATATTACCTCGCACAAAGCTTTTTTAAATAATTTTACCAAATGCCTGACTTTACTATATCGCTTAATTTCCCATATGTAAATACATATGCTTTATTATTTTGTCCAATAATATATTTTTAGATAAGCATTGGCATTTTACAGCCCAACCTTTTTGCAATTAGCTTTTTTCCCGTTATTGACAAACAGGATGGTATAAAATAAACTTTAACTATATCAGGCTTGACAAAGCGTTTTTTATTGTGTTTGGCTAAAATGTCAAAAGTCCGTTTAAAGGAGTTTTTTTATGAAGGTCCTCCATCTTATAGGGGGAGGGGACGTTGGCGGAGCAAAAGTTCATGTTCTCTCCCTGGTAAAAGAATTAAGCAAATACATAGACGTAAAAATCGTAAGCTTTCGCCCGGGCGTATTCGCTGACGAGGCACGTGAAATGGGCATAAATATAGAGGTCGTGAAGACAGGCAACTTCATAGCCGATATCAAGCGGGTGGTAAGCATCATAAAACAGGAAGGATACCAGATTGTCCACTCCCACGGCGCAAAAGCGAATATGTTTGCCCTAATGGCAAAGCGTTTTGCCCGTCTCCCCACAGTTACAACAGTACACAGCGATTACAGGCTTGATTACATGCACAGCACAATCAAGAAGCTGACCTTTGGCTCCATGAACGCAATAGCGTTAAGGTTCATAGATTATTATATAGGCGTGTCTTCAAATTTCAAGCAAATGCTCATAAGAAGGAAGTTCAACCCGGACAAAATATTTACGCTGTATAACGGCATGGATTTCAAAAAACCTTTAAAGCATTATTCAAGGGAAGAGTTTTCAAGGAAGTATAATTTAAACCTGAAAGACACAGATATAGTAGTGGGCATTGCCGCAAGGTTATATCCCGTAAAAGGTATCAGTACTTTAATAAAAGCTGCAGCCATTGTAGTGAAAAAAAATCCGTCTGTAAAGTTCGTCATAGGCGGTGACGGCGAAGAAAGGAAATCCCTGGAGCACCTGGCAGTAAAACTCGGTGTCACCGATAATGTCTTCTTCCTTGGATGGCTTAACGATCCATACGAACTTGCAAACAGCGTTGATATCAGTGTGCTTACATCCATCAGTGAAAGCTTTCCGTATTCGATACTGGAAGGAGCAAGGTTTGGAAAAGCCACAATAAGCAGCAATGTAGGAGGAATACCGGACCTTATTGAAAACGGCGTAAACGGGTATCTGTTTAATCCAAATGACCATGAAACGTTAGCTGAAAAAATTCTTGAATTGGCATCAGACCCGGAAAAAAGAAACAGAATGGGCGAAAAATTGTACCAGAAGGCAAGCACGCTCTTTTCGCTGGAAAACATGTGCAAAACTCAACTTGACATCTATAACAGCATACTTAAGGCTGAAGCGGCAAAAGACAAGCCCGGTCCTAATTATGATGTTATAATATCAGGCTATTACGGATTTAATAATATCGGCGATGACGCTATGCTTATGGCTATTATCAATAACCTGAGGATGTACAACGAAAATTTGAAAATAATCGTGCTTTCCAAAAATCCAATGGAGACCAGGTTAATGTACTGGGTTAATTCCATCAGCCGTGTGAATTTATTCCATGTATTTATGGCAATGCGCAGTGCAAGCCTGTTTATCTACGGCGGAGGAAACATAATACAGGATAATACCAGTACACGTTCACTTCTTTATTACCTTGGCACAATCTGGCTTGCGAAAATGATGAAGCTCAAAGTGATGTTTTATGCAAACGGAATAGGCCCGCTTATTAAAAATACCAATAAAAATCTTACACGCAAAATATTGAACCAGGTTGACGTGATAACTCTGAGAGAAAAGCTGTCTTTACATGAATTAGAGAGCCTGAATATTGACAAACCCAATATCATATTGACAGCCGACCCTGCTCTAACTGTAGAACCCGTACCTTTAAGCAGCGTCGACGAAATATTCAAAAAAGAAGGAATAGATTGCCAGGGGCCTTTCATCGGCTTTTCGGTAAGAAAATGGCAGGGATATGAAAGATATGAAAAGGTTATTGCGCAAGTAGCAGATTACGTTATAGAAAAGTACGGACTTACGCCGCTGTTTATCCCCATGCATTATCCTGATGATATTTACGAAATTGAGAGAGTTGTATCCTTAATGAAGGGAAAAGGTTATATTATCAGAAACAAGTACACAGTGCCGCAGACCCTTGGAATAATCAGCAGGGTGGAAATGCTTATAGGTATGAGGCTCCATGCCCTGATTTTTGCCGCAAGCCAGGGCATCCCGCTTATAGGTCTTGTGTATGAGCCGAAAATTGAAGGTTTTCTGCAGTATATAGGACAGGCATCAGCAGGCCATGTAAAAGACCTTGAATACGACAAGTTAAGGGTTATGATAGATCAGGTCTGGAATAACCGGATGCAGATATCTGATAAACTTAAAAACGATATAGTGGAATTAAAGCAAAAGGCTCTTGAAAACGCTGAAATAGCTGTAAATCTTGTAAACGGAAATACGCAAAGTTGAAAGGAACTTGTAATTAAGGTTAAGGCGCAAATAGGAAACTGGAGGTTGCAATGCGGAATACCGTTGAAATTTTAGGTGTTAGGATTGATAAGGTTACAATGAATGAAGCACTCCAAAAACTGCAATCTTTCCTGCAGGAAGACAGGGTTCATACAATATATACGCCAAACTCGGAGATAATGATGGCAGCCCAAAGGGATGAATATCTAAAAGACATTCTAAACAGCGCCGACCTTTTGGTTGCCGATGGCGCTGGAGTTGTCCTTGCTTCAAGAATACTTAAGGTAAACCTGCCGGAAAAGGTGGCTGGTTTTGACCTGGTCAGGAACAGCTTTTCCATGGAAGCAAGCAAAAAAACAAGGTACTTCTTGTTCGGAAGCAAACCCGGAGTTGCCGAAGCCGCAAAGGAAAAAATACTAAACACCTATAAGAATGTTGAAATTGCAGGATGCTATCACGGTTATTTCTCTCCGGAAGATGAAGATAACATAATTGATATGATAAACCGAAGCGGCGCGGATATTCTGCTTGTTGCCCTTGGCGCCCCCAAACAGGAAAAATGGATACATGAAAACAAAGATAAGCTCAAAGTCAAGGTATGTATAGGCGTTGGCGGAAGCCTTGACGTTCTTTCCGGCAATGTCAAGCTGGCGCCGGAGTTTTTCAGAAGGAACGGGCTTGAATGGCTTTACAGGCTATATAAAGAACCCCGGCGTTTCAAGCGGATGCTTGACCTGCCGAGGTTTATTCTCAGAGTAATCTGGAAACGATTGACAAAAGCTTGATTAATTATGATCTGTTGTATTATAACCTACTTTATTTCGTATGTACCTTTTACCAATAAGTATGCCTTTTTGCTGGTTACCTTCAGCCCTCTGCCGTCATCCCTCGATACAATCAGCAAATGATTGAGAGGAACGTTCTCGCCTGTCAATATATCTCTGCCGTCACCGGCCGTAACATCCGATAGGCCGCCGTTTTGGCTTGCAATTGCCGTTGCTTTTCCTCCCCTGAGAATTATTTCGGTGCTTGCCCCGGTTATCAATTGCTGGCCTTCTTCAAGCTCCAAAACTTCAAACTTCGCGCCTCCGGCACCTTCCTCAAGTTGCTTTTTCAGTTCCTCAACTGTTTTTGAAAGCTCGGCAACTTTGTCTGTAAGTTCCTTTACCTTTAAATCAATTTTCCCGGTTTCCTGGTCAACGTAATCCTTGCTCGCTAATATGGTTTCATCATTTGAAGCAGCTGCCACATTGTTTAAACCGGCTACTGCCACCTGTATTAACGCTACAGCAAGAATAAGCACAACTGCCGGAATTAATAACATATACGGCTTTTTCTTTATAAATCTGAACCTCATCTTTTGTACCCCCCTATGTAAAATAATCAAGCAAATATGTACAAATTTTATAAAATAAAACAAATCCAGTATTTTACAGTTCAGTTATTCCAAAGCTTATGGCCAGCGCCTCGTTTACCTTATCCATCAGTTCGTCATCCAGATGACCTATTTTTTCTCTAAGCCGTCTCTTGTCAATTGTCCTTATCTGTTCAAGAAGTATTACCGAGTCCTTTTGCAGCCCGTACTCTTTAGCGCTGATTTCAATGTGTGTAGGCAGTTTAGCTTTATTGATCTGCGATGTTATTGCAGCTGCAATAACAGTCGGGCTGTATTTGTTTCCAATGTCATTCTGAATAATTAACACAGGCCTGACCCCTCCTTGTTCAGAACCGACAACGGGGCTTAGGTCTGCGTAAAAAATATCTCCTCGTTTTATTACCACTACTATTCCATCTCCCCAAGCATTTTTTCATAGTTTATTTGCTGGTCATTGTCCACTTCAAAAAAAGCTTCTGAAAGCTTGACATTAATTTCTGCCATTTCCTGATAGCCTTTTTTCAATTTATCCCTCATTTCGACTTTCCTTCTCTCCCTTAAGTATAATTTCATAGCGTCCCGTACAAATTTGCTTCTGTTTATCTTCTCTACCGAGACAATTGAGTCAATCTCTTTAAGGAGATTGTCGGGAAGACTGATTAACACTTTTTTTATTTCACCCAAAATAACCCCCCCACTCCTTCATTTGGGCAGACAATCTTTTATAAGGGATTCCAAATATTTCGTAATATTATATTTCTCACAAAACTAAACAAAAATACACTCTGTGTCAATATAGCTAACATTTGTGAAGAAATATGTACGAAGGGTCTAAAACACAGAATGCCTATTATTATATATATAATTATACAATTGCAATTATGCATGGGTCAAATTAAAAAAGTGTTACATACTGGCTTCTGGCCTCTGGTCTCTGTTCTCTGGAATCCCTACCTCAGGTAATCCAGCACATTTTTCACCCTGTCGTCCTTTATGTAGACCCTGGGTATGCGCCTGCCTATTAAACTTACTACCTCATAATTTATCGTCCCAATGGAAGACGCGATATCCTCCACCGTTATTTCCTTATTACCTTGCTTGCCAAATAATACAACCTCATCTCCAACCTTAACTTCGCCTTCCAGGTCTGTAACATCAACCATGCATTGATCCATGCAAATCCTGCCGACTATCGGTGCCAGCTGTCCGTTTACCAGTACTTTCCCCTTATTGCTTAAAAGCCTTGTATAGCCATCAGCATAACCAATGGGGACGGTCGCTATCTTACTGGTACGGTTTGTGACAAAGGTCCTTCCATAACTTATGCAAGTGCCCTTTTTTACTTCTTTCACCTGAATCACAATTGCTTTCAGGGTCATTGCAGGTTTAAGATCAATGCTCTTTTTGTCAACATCGTCAGACGGGTATAAACCATAAAGCATGATACCCGGCCTTACCAGATCCAGGTGCATTTCGGGGAATTTAACTATTGCAGCGCTGTTGCATACGTGCTTAATGGGTATATGCACTCCTGCGTCATCCAGTTCACCGCACAAGCCCATAAACTTTTCAAACTGCATATAAGTATAGCTTGTGTCAATCTCATCAGCAGAAGCAAAATGTGTAAACAAACCCTCAATTACTATACCTGGCAGCTTGCTTATTGCCACAATGTTTTTAACTGCGCTTTCACAGGGAATAAAGCCAATCCTGGTCATCCCTGTATCTATTTTTATGTGTATTTTTGCACTCTTCCCAAGTTTCACCGCAGCATCGGACAAAACTTTGGCAAGATCATAACTGAAAACAGTTTGTGTTATGTCGTTTTTTATGATTTCTTCAACATTTACCGGGTCCGTATAACCCAGAATAAGTATAGGCACATCCACACCGTGCATTCTTAGTTGGACTGCCTCATCAAGCATTGCAACCGCAAGCCTGGACACTCCGTTATCAAGAAGGGTCTGGACTACTTCCATAACTCCATGCCCGTATGCATCTGCTTTAACGACCCCCATAATTTCAGCATTCTTATTGGTAATCCTCCGTATTTCCTGTACGTTATAAGCAATATTGTCAAGATTAATTTCTGCCCATGCCCTGTTTAATTTATATTCCATACGATCCCCCTATGCGTGCATTTTAACCCTCTTGAAGACATCTGGCAAATGGGTTGCTATATCACCGGCTACAAGGCTTATCTCTCCTGTTTCCAAAGCTGCAAGGTCTCCTGCGAGTCCATGGATATACACACCCGCAGCTGCAGCGCTTAGAGGTTTGACTCCCTGTCCTATGAGAGCCGCAATTACCCCTGTCAGCACATCACCGGCACCGGCTGTCGCCATGCCCGGATTTCCAGTCGTATTTATATAAACAGTACCATCCGGACCGGCCACCACGGTCCTTGAGCCTTTAAGCACGGTTATGACTTTCCATTTCCGTGCAAAATCCCTGGCAACCTCTATCCTGTTTTTCTGCACATCCCCAATGCTTATTCCGGCCAGCCTCGAAAACTCACCCGGATGCGGCGTAATTACCGCTTCAGCCTTTAGTTTCCCAAAAATTGAAACATCCCTGGAGACAGCGTTCAGCGCATCTGCATCAAGCACTAAAGGCGCTTCGGATGTACTAATAATATATTCCATTACTTCAAAAATGTCATCGCTTACTGATAATCCAGGACCAACAGCAATCACGTCCTTACCGCTCATAAATTTTTCAACCTGTCCGATGCATTTTGAGGACAGACTGCCCATACTACAATCTTCCAGCGGGAGTGTAATTGCTTCTATGGCTCCTGCTCCATACAAGTGCGCCAGGGTTTTAGGCACTCCAAGGTAAACAAGTCCTGCGCCTGAACGCAAAGCAGCCCTTGCGGCCAGGCAGCCTGAGCCGGTCATGCCTGTAGAGCCGGTTAAAATGAGCACTCTGCCGTAATCGCCCTTGTTTGTATTTTTGCGCCGTAATGGCAAAACTGCCGAAACCATTTCTTCATCAAGCATATAGGCATTTATATCAAAATGTTCTATAGCCTTTGAAGGAAAACCTATATCGGCAATTACTAATTCACCAGTATACTCGCAACCAGGATGTATTACAAGACCAATTTTAGGAAGTCCAAAAGTCACCGTCCTGTCAGCTTTAATACAAGTGCCCATTACCCGGCCGTTTTCCCCGTTTACTCCTGAAGGGATATCTATTGAAATGATTTTTTTGCCGAATTCGTTCACAATATTAATTATTTCAGCCGTCAATCCTGTCACTTCGCCTTTTATGCCGGTGCCGAATATACCATCGACTACCAGGCCGGCTTCCAAAAGTTCTCTTTTCAATACTTCAACCATAGCCTGTTCTATTAAGACTTTACTTTCAACTCCTATATTCTCAAGGATACCAAGATTAATCGCCGCATCGCCCCGGATTTTATCCTTTTCAGATAATATATAAATGCTTGTCTCTGCCCCCTTGTTATAAAGATGCCTGGCAACCGCCAGGGCGTCACCGCCGTTATTCCCTTTGCCGGCAAGAATGATTATTTTCGTGCCGGATACTTTCCCGTCCAGCATTTTCAAAATTTCTTCAACCACCTTGAGGGCAGCGTTTTCCATCAGGACAATGCCAGGTATCCCGAGTACCTCTATGGAATATTTATCTATTTTGCTCATTTGTTCAGGTGTAACGAGTAACAAGGCAAGGGGACACTCCTTTCCCAATTATATTTACTTTGTGTCAAGTAGTGTCTCCTTTTGACGGACCTTACTTGACACTGCTCCTTCAGTAAGGTTACAGTCCTCTTCGAGGGGTGTCACCGGTCAGATGTAAGGTGACAGTCCTTTTCAAGGGCTGTCACCTAAAGTATTCCTTATCCAGCCTCTCCAATTCCTCCTTGCCCAGCAGGTCATGAAAATACGAATATACATCGCTGCTTCCCTGGGCTAAGGTTTCCCTTTCGGATATCATTTCTTTCAGCTTTATTTTCGTCTCTTCAATCATCTTGTCCAGTTCCTCAATCCTTTTCCCGCTTTCCCTTATTTTAAAATACACCTTATTTACGGCAAGCTCAAGCAGCTTCAAATTGGCTTCCTTCAGTAAATCGGGTATTTTTTCAAGTCTATCCCCAATTTCTTTTAGCCTGTCATTAATTCTCTTAATTTCCTTTTCATAAAATTGCATTTCCCTTTTGGCATCTTCGTTATCCTTATCAAATGCTTCAGGTGTAAGTTCTATTATTTTTGCCATATATTCTTTCTTTTGCGCCTGAATGGTTTTAGATTCGTCTGAAAGCCGTGCCTGTTCCTTTAACAACCCGGTAAGTTCTTCCTCGCCCCTTGCTATTTCAGGCGGCTTGTCAATATTTCTGAAAATATTGTTCCACCTTTCATCAAGAATCAGTAAGGAAATGTCATTCTTTCTTAACACTTTGCTTTCAAAACTGACCTTTTCTTTTAAATTCTTACTAAATTTTTTCTTCAAAAAATCAAGCATGGTACTAACACACCCTCGTCAGCCGGTTTCTATAACTTATTATCGGCAAACTCATCCATTATTTTGATGTGCCTGTTCTTCCTTTTCCGAGGATATGCGAAGACCTGCCAGGATAATTCCTATAACCATCCAGAATATAAAAACTATTCTGTTGAAAAACCAAATATGGTCGGCCAGACCCATAACCAGGATCCCGGCAACCGAAGATATTCCGGTTATAAGTATATTTTTGACATAGCTGTCAAATATATTCCCAAATACTTTAAGTACACTCTTTTTTATAATCCTGATAACCATCCATACGAAAGAAATAACGGCAACGACCCCGGCCTCCAGCCATAACTGAAGATAGAGGTTGTGCGTGTGGGCATAGTTTATTGCCCCAAAGGGCTGATACCTTTTGAATATCACCTGGAATGCTTCCGTTCCTAATCCGACTCCTGTAGTCCAATAATCTTTCAGCATGGGACTTGCTGCCTCATAGATTTCACCTCTTGTACTTACTGACTTGTCATTGGGGTTAAAGATTGACATGATTCTTCTGTATATCGGCTGAGGAAGCACCGGAATACATAATATACCAAGAACAACAACCACCGGCAAAAGTTTTCTGTTTTTAAAAAACAGCAATACCATCATTGAAACTGCAAAAGAAATCCATGCCGATCTTGAGCCGGTTAACAGCAAGCCAACAACTGATACCACAAAGAGAAAAACATACAGAGCTTTTTTAAAAAGCGTCTTTGAATTAAATACAACCGCCCAGAAAAAGGGCAAAGCAAGTACCAAAAGCTCACCATAAACATTTTCATTTCCCATTGTCGAGTAAATACGTACAAGCCCGGGATTCAACCTCACATCGGTAATAGAAGGATTAACGGCAACGCCGACCACTTTCCACTGCCATAGTCCATAAAACGCCGTCATGGAAATCCCAATAAGAAATATTTCCAGCATCGAATTTAACTTTTGCCCCGTTTTTATGGAGTTCGCAATAACCATCACAAGTAAAAAACATGTTAAATATAAAACCATATATTCAAAGCTCATTTCCGGAAACAAAGACATAACAGCAGCCAGAACAATCGACAGTATAAATACTGCCAATGCGAAATCAAGCGGCTTTAAACTGAAGCTCACGTTGCTGTCTATTACAGTTTTAATAAAAAACAAAAAAACAATAGCTGCAACAATAATAACTCCGTACATACCGCGCCACCAGTCATACGGTATTATTACAATTAACGCAAAGGAAATGCCGATAATAATCTCAAGTCTTTCAAGCAGGACTTTTAAAAGCCTGAAAAAAATGCTTTCGTTCACAAAGCCCTCTACCTTCCGATAGGCCTTGCTGCAAAGCCTTGAAGGCAACTTTATCAGACACTCCAATACCTTAAAAATGACACTGTTATCCCATGTCTTCGAAAAGAAATCCTTTCGCTTTACAAAATTCCAGATAACACTGCCGGAGGCATATGATTTGATGGCTGAAGCAAATTTTCTTACAATGCGGGCCAAAAAGGAGTTGTCATATGACTTCCACAAAAACTTTAAAAATGTAAAGATAGCTTGTAGGATAACACTTTCATAAACCAAGATCCATTACTCCTTTATACTTATATCTGATATCCTTCCCGGAGAGTATGACGAGTAAAATCCTGCATTTCCGGCATATAAAGTAATTGTCTCTCCAACATGATAAATCGACTTTCCTATTGTAACACCGTTGTCGCCTATTATTCCCTTTGCGTCCATTGTTATTAATACGGAAACGTAGCCTTCTTTAGATGACTTAACACTATTACCGTTTTCGTCCGCACCCCAGGAAACTGATTCACCGATAACTATGTCACTGACCGTCCCAAAGCTTGTACCCTGGAGAGCCTCTCTCGCAGGGTCTCCTATCTTTACGGCTTTTGCAATAAACTCGGGAACTTCCGGCTGGTAAAACTGAATCCTGATATTATCCTCCTGTTTTGAAAAAATTGGGCTTGCAGTGCTTGACTTGGCAAATTTATAGCTTGCACCTGCCACAGCCGCTATGATTACCAGTAAAACTAAAATATCAACTATAGATATCTTTCCGAATAACTTTCCCTCTTTGCTTATTATCATACGCCATACCCCTATCATATCTTTTTAATGTCATATATAGTAGCATAGAAAGCTGCTTTGCCTACATGCAATGTAATTGTTTGCCCGATGAAGTATTCACCGTTTCCTATTTTTACCCCGTTATTTCCATAAACACCTGTGCCCTCTACGGTTATAAATACCGATGAATATCCTTCCTTGCTAACTTTTGCCTGCTCTCCGGTCTTTGTCCTAACCCAGGAAACTGATTCACCTGTTTCAATATCAACAACCTTTCCAAAGGTTGAATTAAGAATCTTGTCAGTTACAATATCTCCTATCTTTGCGGCTTCTACGGCAAAATTCTGGACCTCGCTCTGATAAAAAACTATCTTAAGCTTGTCCATTTTTGCGACAAACGAAGTGCCAGTGTCTTTTCTGAAGACTTTAGGCCAGACTATAACAAGCCCCATAATTACTACAATAATAATCGCTATATCAATAATGCTTACTTTCCCAAACAATTTGCCTTTTTTGTCCAATATCATTTAAATAAAACCTCCCTGAAAGAAATTCGGTTACGCATATCCTGGCGAGAGACTTAGTATGTACAAGTTGAATGTTTCCTCCACTGTCTTGTCAAGACTAAATTTTGCTCTGACAGTCTTTAAAGCATTCTCTCTGCAACTGTCATAGAAACTTTTATCATTAATGAACTTTAAAATTGACTTTGCCATCCCTTCAGTGTCCCCATATTCTACAATCATGCCGCAATCATTATTTTCACTTATGATCTCAGAAGGCCCGCCGGCATCTGTCGCAATGACCGGGACACTGCATGCCAGCGCTTCAAGTATTGAAATTCCAAGCGCTTCACTCTTTGAATGGGAAACAAACAAATCGCTTCCGTGCAGAATATCTTTAACATCAAGGCGGTAACCGGTAAATATTACATCTTCCGATAAACCAAGCATGTCCGCAAAATTTATGCATTCATCAAGCATTTCACCGTCCCCGACCAGGACGAATTTAACATCGCCGGTATTTTTTCTGCCGTCCTGATAATAAAGCTTTTTAAATTCCTTGATTGATTCCAGGTAAAAAATATGCCCTTTCTCTTCTGAAAACCTTGCTATGGAGGTAACCATAAATGCGTTTCTGTTTACTCCAAGCTCGTCCCTGACTTTTAAGTCGCGCTCCCCCTTCCAGTACTCTATATCCACACCGTTGTGAATTACCTTGATTTTCCTGGAATTAATACACTCTGAAGCAATTTTCTTCTTAACCGCGTTACTGACTGCGATTATCCTGTCGGTAACTGCAGTAAGCAGGCTGTTGAAAAGACGCAGCAGTATATTTTCATCGCCAATCAGGTGATATGTATTGACAAGTACAACCCTGTTGCCCAAAAATTTCGAAAGGGCGGCTATGCAATTTTCCCTTAAAAAATGAGTGTGAACTATATCTATAGACAATTTTTTGCAGAGTTTCTTCAGTTCCAACGCCGCTTTAAAATCATAAGGGCTTCTCATTTTAAGATTAATAACCTCTGCACCTAATTTCTTTGCGCTTTCAAGCATTGGCCCATCCTCTGAATGACATATGTAAAATTTACAGTTTTTATCCTGCAGTTTTTCCACAAGGGAAAGGATATACTTTTCCGAACCACCCTTCCCCGGATAATTTATTAGATGTAAAACATTAAGCATTTGTTCCTCACTTCCCTATATTTGGCTTTTACAAAAAACCTCTCCAAAGCCGTTGCCA
This sequence comes from Clostridiaceae bacterium, assembly GCA_012840535.1. Lineage (GTDB taxonomy): Bacteria > Bacillota > Clostridia > Acetivibrionales > DUMB01 > DULF01. Next base: position 14,633 of record DULF01000190.1, on the reverse strand, counting down.
AATTTGTAAACACCAACAACATTATAACATCTGATAAGATAATTTTAAATATTGACAAGACAAGCTTTCTATTTCCCGAAGTACCTGAGCGCTTTTAATATTTTTATTTTATTTATATAAGAAAGGCCTGTTGACAAAAAAAGTTTGTGATAATACGCTAAATAATAAGATAAATTCTTGTTTTGAAGGAGACAGACCATGAAGTACCAATATTCGCCTGACAATAAAATTATTATAAAATGCTCCAAATGCCTTAATAGGCTTAGAGTTCCACTGGATAAAGGCAAGATATCAGTGACATGTCCTGTATGCGGAAAAGTGTTTTTGTATAACCCTGATTCAATCCTTGATACTCTGAAGCAGATAGTTATATCCATAAGAGCGTATGTTGCCCGAAGCAAAAGGAACAAGATTATCTTTCTCGGCGTGGTGCTGGCTGTAATACTTGCGCTGGTTTTACTTGTTTTGCTAATGAAAAGAAACAAAGTCCCTCTTTACCCATTGTGAAATGTGTCAAGGGGACGCAAAAAACGGGCTTTCGCCCGTTTTTTGTGTTCGCATTTGCAGCAGCTTCTTACTGGATCTCGATATTCCATCCTCTGCGCTTTCCTTCGTCCGATTTTGGCAGTATCACTGTGAGTATTCCGTTGTTAAATTTTGCTGTAACATTTTCGTGCTTGACATTTTCTACGTAGAAGCTCCTGCTGAATGACCCTCTTCTTCTCTCTCTTCTGATGTAGTTTTCTCTTTCTTCATTAATTTCCTCATTATGCTCGACAGCTATAGTAAGGACGTCATCTCTCAACTCCAGCTTGATGTCTTCTTTCCTTACGCCCGGTAGTTCCGCATCAATGATGTATTCCTTGTCTGTCTCACGAATATCGGCTCTAATTGGATTGCCCACTGAGAAGAATCCTGGAAAGAATGCATCATCAAAGAAATTATCAAAAAAGCTCCTAATGTCCATAAAATCATTGAATACCGGCAACTCCCTTCTTCTTCTGTTTCTGTTATACGGCGTCAGTCCAAACATAATTCAACACCTCCAAACAGTTTATTAATATTTATATATTTACGATTTTGCCTTTGACTATCTTTGACCTTTGACTATAATATATCATGTAGACCCACATATGGCAAAATTTGATTTTGACCTTCTTTGACCTTCAGCGCCGGTTTTTCCCAATTACCTTCGTTTATTTCGTTCTTACTTAAATTTTCAACTTATTTTGGTATTTTCTGAAATTAAATAACCTGATAATATCCTCCCTGGGAAGCAGACCTGTTGCAGCAGCTATCAGGGCAGCTATAAATAAATTTGCCCCAATAGTCAATACAATAATAATTTTGGGGTTCGAAGAAAAAATAGTAAAGAAACTGTACACATATTTACTGCAAATCAACAGCGCCACCCCTATGAAACCAGGCTTTACAATCCAGTTTCTGACATCAAGGTACATGCCTATAACTTTCATTATTGTTATAAGGTCAAGGATACATACGCAAGCCGAACTTATGATCACACCCCATATATAGCCTTTTATTCCGAATACAGGTACGCAAAAATATACAAATCCTATCCTTATAAGATAGCCTATCATTGAGTTTCTAAGCGATATTCCCTGTTTCCCGAGGCCGTTCAGTATTCCCAGCATTGTCTGCTGCAAATAGATAAACACGCATGTGAAAGAGTAAAGATGAATAATCCAGCCTACATTTTGGTTTTTATAAAGAATATTTCCGATTTCATCGGGATAGGACATAAAAATTGCTGAAAATACAAACCCCAGGATGAAAGTTATCTGCATAGACTTTGAAATCCTGTAATTTGCTGATCTGTAGTTTTTTAAAGACATAGCTTCGGAAATCGCCGGCACCAATGTCGTAGCAAGCGAGGATGTAACAAGCGAAGGGAAAAAGATAAGCGGCGCCGCCATGCCTGTCAGCCTTCCATATAGTTCTATGCTCTCCTGATAGTCAAGCCCGCCAGCTTCAAGCATACGCGGTATAAGTATAAACTCAACTGCAGCCATTACGGACATGATAAATCTGTTTGAGGAAACAGGAACTGATATTTTCAGAATGTTTTTTACAATTTCCCTTTTCCTCATAAACCCTCTTTTAGTAATTCCACTAAACATTTTACCTTTTTTAAATTTGTATATGAAAAATAAAACAGAAAGGTTTGATATTTCACCTAATGCCATTCCCACCGTAGCAAGGGCACAGGCATACTCCAACCCAAGGCCGACGGAATACCTGGCTAAAAGCATCACTATTCCTATTCTCACAATTTGCTCAGTTATTTGCGAAAAAGCAGTAGGTGTCACGTTCTGTATGCCGTAAAAGTATCCCTTAAGGGCCGAGGCTGCAGCTATAACCGGTACGCCCGGTATAAGCAGAAGCATGGAATAATATGTCCTTTTATCTTTTAAAATAACACCGGTTATAAAGTCAATTTCTAGAAGGATAAACAAGGAAACAATAATTCCTGCCGTTAAGACCATGACAGCGGCGCAGGATGTTATCCTTCTTAAATTGACGTAATGGCCTTTGGCAAATTCCCCGGCAACCATTCTGGACACCGCTATGGATACTCCGGAAGTAAGCGTGAGAATAACAAGTGAATACACAGGCGAAATAAGTTGAAACAGCCCCATGCCTTCAGCGCCGATAAGGTTTGAAAGGTATATCCTGTATATAAAACCGAGAATTCTTACAACAAACCCCGCTGCTGCAAGAATCAGTGCCCCGCTGACAAAAGAACGCTTTACCATAACTATTTACTGTTTTTCACCCTTTAACAATAGTCATGGTAAATAGATATTTAAGAAAAGCTGTACTTATGACTCAAGAATTATACTTCCCCTCGGTTCAACCCAGCTGAATATATTTATTTTATTCTTAAAGCTGATAAGCCACCCTTTGTTATGCGTAGTAACTAAAAGCAATTCGTCGGAAACCCATTTATGGGATATGCTTTTTACGTTGCTTTCGTCGCTGCTGCAGTTCAAAATGATATTCTTTATAGTTTCATCTGCAGTATTAACTAAATTGATTGTTATAAAATCATCCCCCTGTTGAAATACAACAACTTTATTATTATCAGGAGAAATGGAAAAGCTTTTTTTATAATCAACATTCCCGTCCTGTGCTTTTTTGTTCTTTAAAAGCGCGGAATATTTCCCGATTTCCTTAATAGATTTATTCTTTATGCAAAACACTCCGTCATCGTCCCTAGATACGGCAATATACGGGCCTTCAGAGGAAATTCCATATACAAATCCGCATTCCCACGGAAGCTCAAGCAACTCTTTCTCCGTCCCATTTGTTTGAATATATAAGGTATTGCCTTTCGTAAAAAAGACATCCCCATTTTCGGTCTGTCCGACCCTTTGCCAGTAATATGAAGTATTTTCTATGTTTTTCCCGTTCCTGTCACAGATAAAATAACCCTCTTCTGTCTCAAAAAACAGCCTGTTGTCATCAATCCATTGAACATTGGCAATATTATTGCCGATAAAATTAATTCTTGTGCCTTCAGGATTTGAAGTATAATACCCCCTCCCTTTAACGCGGAGCAATATGCTTTTCTTGTTGGGAGAGTAACTTGAAAAACCACTAACAACAACTTTGCCGTTTCTTTCTATGAAAGTGTAGAAACTTTCCAGGTTATCATCTGTTAAAGTAATCCTCCTGTGTTTTTCACCAACGGCATACTCATATAAAACATTTCCCATCCCCTGGGGACAGTCTTCACCATATTCATCCCTTATCCTGAAATAGAAGTCGCCTAATTTACGTTTCCAATCGTTTTTTACATCATATACATAGGACACTTTCCCGTCAAAGTCGACCCAATACAGGTATCTGCCGTCTGCCGAAGGAACCGCTGAAAAGCCGGCATCCACCCTGTAAGGGAGCTTGTCTGAGTAGCGGCTCTTTGCTATGTATATCCTTTCGTTGGATTTAATTACAGAGAGCGATTTATCTCCTGAAGTAACTAGCATATCATCAAATGCGCCATTTTCACTGTTGCTCCATATGCTTTTTTTGCCCGTAAGATCAGTCAATCTTGCTCTGCCGCCGACAATTCTCACCATTTTTACACTGTCCAAAACCTTATCGTCTATATACGGATAATAATTCAGGAACACATCGCCTGTATCCTTGCTGATATCCAGTTCAAATCCGTCAATATATCCAAACATGTCTGAAGGGACAAGAATGCTCTCCCCTTCGGTTATTGCACCAAATGGCAGCTTTATCTCGTTATTGCCAAGAGTAAACTTGTCCTCCCATAACCTGACCAACAGTTTTCTGCTGCCTATCCCGGCTTCAAGCATATCGTCAGAATTGAATACTTGAAATTCAATGCCTGCTTCGTCAAATACTTTATCAATTGGCAGGAATATTTCCTTTTGGTCTGTAAAAAAAGCATTAATGCCATCAATCCTGTCTCCGTTAAAATACAATGGATGTTCTGTCAGTTTCCCAGGACCGGCGGCTCCGATTCCGGCATTAGCTGGCGGCGTGGTAATTTCTTCCTCAGCAGTGTTCCTGACAGCATGATCCCTTTTCTCCGCCATTGTAATTGAGGTTTTAATTGAAATTATTATTGCAGCCAGGCTTAATATGGATATTATGATAATAAAAACACTGACACTGTTAAACCGCTTCACTTACATCCTCTATACTTCCTTATTCCTTCTTTTGAGACGCTCGCTGCGCCTTGCTTCAGCTTCTATAAATTCCTTCTTTTCCTCATCAGTCTCGGGCAAAAGAGGCGGAACAGGCACAGGATTTCCCTCGTCATCAAGGGCAACATATGTAACGTAAGCTTTGTTCGTCAGAATAACGCTTCCTGTTTTTAAATTTTCGGCATAGACCCTGACAACAACTTCCATCGAGGTCCTTCCGGTCCATGTTAGTTTTGCCTTCAGCATTACAAGTTCACCCATCCGGACCGGGTGCCTGAAGTCAAGGCTGTCCAATGCTACGGTAGCTACAACCCTGTTTGAATGTCTCGAGGCTGCCATAGCTCCTGCAATGTCAATCCAGTGCATCAGCCTGCCACCCAGCAGGTTTCCCAACAGGTTCGTGTCATTGGGAAGTACAAGTTCCGTCATTTCCACCTGGGATGCCGACGGTGGCTTGCCCTCATGCAAATTCACATATTGTACAGGACCATCGTGCATTTTATCCTCTCCTTGATTTTCTTATCAGTCTGTCCTTTCTCTTCTTCAAATCATCATAATAAGCGTTATTTATAAAATTTGTCTGCCGGCAAACAAGCATTGCCTTCTCTACTATTACCAATGCCTCTTCAATATTTTTTTCCTTATGCTCATAGTACTTTGCAAGCTCGATCATAGGAAAAAGGCCCGGAATCTTCGAATCCGTCATCATTCTTTTCCAGCACTCTACAGCCTTGGAGTAGTTCCCGTTTTTCTTATAGATGCCCGAAAGCTTTCTCAGTGCAGTCTCTCTGACTATGGAATTTTTAGACTTTACACAATTCTCAAAGCAGTCAATCACAACATCATATTCCCTGCTTGATTCAAAGATTCTTCCAAGCCCAAGAAGTTCCTGCCCTCCGTCGGATTCCTCCACCGGGTTGTCAAGCATTTTGGATATCCTAACAAGGAGGGACACCATTGACAATATGTCAATTTCATTATGCCTGATTACCTTTTTAATTATACCTGCATTTCTGCTTTCAAGATATTTGAAGTAAATCGACGGTATTTCAGCTCCCGGGACGTCATCGATCCTGATCTCATTCAATATGTTTTCTTCTATGGATTGAAGCCCGCAGCTTTCAAGTTTGAGTCTCCATATCCTCCGTGAAGGGTATAAAAGGTCTATATGGGACGGGTCTAAGAGCACAGGCTTTATTCTGTTGAAAATAAACCTTGTCTGTAGGAGGTTCCAGTCAAATGCCCTGCCGTTAAAAGTTATCAATCCTGAATAACGCGACAGCAAGGCGTTTAACTCGGTAAGCATGGCCGGCTCTTCATCATAATCCCTCATAAAATATTGTTTTATTACAAAGGCTCCGTCTTCAAAAAAACCTGTTCCTACAAGAAACGCAACCGTTCCAGTTCCGCCTGACAAACCTGTTGTCTCCGTGTCCAGGAATAAAAAGTCCTTTATTTTTGTTCCTTCTCTAAAATCACTGCACACTCTGCCAAGAGTCTCAGGATTTATACTGAGCGCATCCCCCAGCCGGCATCCTCCGTGGAGGTAGGAAAAAGGGTACCTGTTTTCAATAATAAAACAGGAGCCATTGTCATTGCTGCAAATATGCCCCTCAATAAGATCCTGAATATCGGATCCCGTTTTTGTCATTCTTTGACTTCCACACCCGGCGCCCATCTTGTAAAGTTGAAGTCTGCTTTTTAAATCCCTGTACATACATCCTCCAACACAATATTAATGAGTTTTAAAGTAATCTCCTTCGGATTTCCGTCACCCGAAAACTCATTAAGTGGCCCGACACAGGAAGGGCAGCCGGACTCACAGGAACATTGCTCGATCATCCTTTTTGCAGTAACAAACAGTTCCTGGTGGAGCTCATACAGCTTTTCACTGAACCCGACACCGCCGGGATAATTGTCATATATATAAATAGTGGGCTTTTGGGTAAACGGAGACTTCACCTGGTGCACCACCCTTATGTCGCGAGGGTCACACATGAGGTAGATGGGGGCGGAATTGGCCAATACATTTGATAGCCCCAACAAGCCGTTCTGCATGTCCAATTGTGTTATATCCCGCTGAAGTTCTTCCGGCAGGCTTACCCAATACGACGTGGTGTGCATCTCGATTTCCGGTAGGTTAACCGGCCCGTAGCCAATATTCTCGTGTGTATACAGCTTTATTTTTTTGAACATGGTGACAAGAGCGGTTACCATTACCTCACCGCAGCTTTTTTGAATTTTTCTGCCCGCATCCTCTCTGAAAACATCTAAAACCTTAAGGTCCACGGCAAGGTTTGCGTCCGTATAATAGTCCACGTCAACCTTTCTTACATACGCCTTTTTATCATCAAAATCAAGCTTTTCAACCTGATATTGCTGGCCTTCATGGATATAAATGGCTTCCTCATGTATCAGCATTGGCGCGGCAAACCTGTCAACTTCGCCAATGACCCTGTGTTGCGGTTCCGTAATATCAATTATGATAAAGTTTTCATTTGAAGCGCTTCTCAGGCTGATTTCATCAGACGGAAAAACATCCGACATCCAGTGCCATCTGTTCCCTACATGTCTTACTAGCCTGGCTTCCTCCATATAGGACAATATCTCCTGGGTGGTCTCCACTCCAAATTTCTCGTCATCCTGGAAAGGGAGCTCAAAGCATGCGCATTTTATGTGGTTGTACAGTATTACCAGGTTGTCCGGGTTAATAAGGCCGTTTTCAGGGCTGCTTCCAAAAAAGTAGTCCGGATTGTTTACGATATACTGGTCAATAGGGCTGCTGCTGGCAACCAAAATAGCTGCTGAAACGCTGTTCCTTCTGCCTGCCCTTCCGGCCTGCTGCCAGGTGCTTGCGATTGTCCCCGGATATCCACACAAAACACATGCTTCAAGGTTTCCAATGTCAATTCCAAGTTCAAGGGCATTGGTGGTTACAACTCCCGTGACAGAGCCGTCTCTTAACCCCCGCTCTATTTCACGCCTTTGTTTCGGGAGGTATCCGCCCCTGTAGCCCCTTACACGGTTTTCACTTCTCATTTTCCCATGGAAAATATCTTTCAGGTAGGTGAGCAGCACTTCTACATTAAGCCTGCTGCGGGTAAATACTATTGTCTGAATCCCGTTTCTTATAAGCATTTCAGCAAACATGCGCGCTTCCATAAGGCTGCTCCTCCTGATCCCAAGCTCCTTGTTTACTACAGGAGGATTGTAAAAGATTATATGCTTTTCTCCCGAAGGCGCTCCGTTATTATCTATGAGAACAACTTTACCGCCTATGATTTTTTCCGCCAGTTCGACAGGATTGGCAATAGTGGCTGAACAGCATATAAACTGCGGATTTGAACCGTAGAAATTACAAATTCTCCTAAGCCTTCTAATGACATTTGCAAGGTGGCTTCCGAACACTCCCCTGTAATGGTGGATTTCATCAATAACAACATATTTCAGGTTTTCAAACAGTTTCGTCCACTTTGTATGGTGCGGAAGTATGCCGTTGTGCAACATATCGGGATTTGTCATGACAATATGTCCTGCCTGCCTTATAGCCTTCCTTGCAGACTGGGGGGTATCCCCGTCGTATGTAAAAGTCTTTACATCCACCCCTGCTTCGGTTATCAGTTCGTGGAGCTCCGTCATCTGGTCCTGGGACAAGGCTTTGGTCGGAAAAAGGAAAATGGCTCTCGACTCCTGGTTTTTAAGGATTGAATTCAAAACGGGAATATTATAGCACATGGTTTTTCCTGATGCAGTAGGCGTCACCACCACAATATTTCTTCCCTTTTCCACTTCATTAACAGCGGAGGCCTGGTGGGAATAAAGACGGTATATGCCCCTTGATCTTAAAGCATTAACAATTCTTGCATCAATGCAATCAGGGAAATCACATAAGACGGCTTCCCTTGCAGGTATCTCCACCCACTTCGTAACATTTCCCATTATCCTTTCCGATGACTTAAAGTATTGCAGCATTTGCTCCAGATTCATATGCAACCGTCCCGTCGAACATATATTCTTGCATATATTTTATTATATCGGAAAGGAAAAGTAAAGAAACTCGTCTTTTAAGTTTTTCTACCATCTGTATGCGTATCTGTCCGAATAATCCAGATAGCGTTTTACTGCTTCCGGCGGCACATTCCATGGTATGTGGTTGCCTATGCACATAAAATAGCCGCCCGACATTTTTGCCGTATCTGCCATCCTCAAGACCATATCTTTTATTTCATCAGGATTATTATTCATAAGAATCCTGTTATCCCCTTCTCCTGCAAGGATGCAATCCTTGTACCTGGCAGCGATTCTTTTAAAATCGGTATATGGTTCTGTTATGAAACCATCGGCTCCGCATGCCATTATATCATCCACATATGCATCTATACATCCGTCAACCACCATTACGACTTTTTTCCCGGCTTTTTTCAACATGCTCCAGAATTCTTCATAACGCGGGAATATGTATTTATGCATCCATTCGGGAGAGCATACGGGGCCCCTGCTTGTAACTATATCGTCGTGACATAAAACCACATTGACAGGGAGCCTGGAAAACACCCTGAAAACGCGCCTGCTCAATTCGGCAATTTCGTCCATGATTCTTTCAAACCGCTCATCAAGGCACGTTTCAAGAAACAATTCCCAGCCAAAGGTCAGAAGGGGCCACATAAACATTGTATTGTAAAACCATGCTATGGACAGTTGTCCTTCAGGCGCCTTGTCTCCCCATTCGGCAGGATAAAGTTTTCTATATTGTTTATATAGCCCTTCCTCATCAGAGTAATCCCTGGATTCCACCACGGGCATCTTGGTAAAATCCATCTGCTGTAAAGGAGAAAACGCAAAAACCTCCTCTGGGGTCTTGAATTTTTTCCCCCAATCCCAGTCCGCTGATTCACCATCTCCCCACCTTGTCCGGCGCCTTGCTTCACCGGACTCCATGGACTTTCGTTCCAATTCTTCCTCCTTTGGACGGGGCTTGGGATCATTGCTTCCAGGTATGGGCAATCCAAGCTGAGGGTATAATTCAGCCATTTTTATCCTGCAAAGACGCGGGTTTTCATAATAGTCTATGCCTGTCAAATATGTTTCGGCATCAGGACAGGACCAGTGTTCAATATGCGCAACTTTCCTGGGCCCTTTTCCCATAAATGTCAAATATTTATCATCGTGAACCATTGAGTTCCACTACCCCTTTATCCCGGTTAACGCAATACCCTGGATTATGTACTTCTGGAAAAATATAAACATTATTACAGGCGGAAGAATTGCGAAAGTCAAAGCTACAAGCTGGTAGTCAATACCATATCCTACCGATGAAAAAGATGTTGACATTACGTATATCCTTACCATGACTGTCTGAAGAGTTTTTTCCCTCAGGATCATAAAAGACCAGAAAAATTCAGACCATGACGAATTGACTGTGATAATAATAATTACCATGTTAATCGCTTTGCTGAGAGGAACGACAATATTCCAGAATACTCCGAACGTGCTGCAGCCGTCTATTTCCGCAGCATCAAATAAAGAACTTGGTATATTGTCATAAAAATTCTTATAAACCATTACTACAAAAGCTGTAGCCCCGGACATCAGCCAAAGCGGTACAAAACTGTTCATAAGTTTAAGGTTTGTAATATCCTTAAACAAAGGCACCATTCCCACTGTCGAAGGAAGCATGATACTGGCAAGAATCAAACCAAAAATAAACTTGCTCCCACGGGGTTTGAGCCTGGATATGCCGTATGCCAGCAGGCCGTTAAAGATTATGGTACTTGCAACGCAACCAGCAACAACTATGAATGAATTGCCATAATACCTCAAAAACTCAAGCTTGTTCCACACCTCAACAACTTTCCACAACTGCAAAGTCTTCGGCAACAGCGAAGGCGGAGTTGCATAAAATTCTCTTACATCCTTCAGGCTTGAAAGAATAATCCATAGCGGTGGGACTAACAAAACAAGGCTTACCAGGAAAAGAAATGAAAACATGCACCAGTAAAGCACTCTCACCCTGAGGCGCTTCAAATCCATGACTCCGATGAATCCCCCGGTTTTTTGGCTGAATCTAGACAAAGATATACCTCCTATTCCATATCGGTATTGGCTTTAACCAGTTTAAAATAAACCAAGGTCAAAGACATCAGGATAATGAAGGCAATAACGCTGGTGGCAATTGCCTTGCCAGCCTGAAAATCTCTGAACGCAAAATGGTATATCTGAAGCATAAGCGAGGTAGAAGCGTTGTCCGGTCCGCCTCCTGTCAGAACCAAAGGTTCTTGTAACACCTGGAACACAACTATAACCTGAACTGCAAGAAAAAGTCTCATAATATTGTATATACCAGGTAAAGTTATGTGCCTTATCTTTGCTAAAAAACCGGCACCGTCAATTGCTGCCACTCCGTATAAATCATTGTTTATTCCTTGTAATGCAGCAATATAAATAACACTTGTAGGGCCGAAGTTTCTCCAGGCCATTGTCAGAACTATTAATGGTATCGTAAGTTTAGGATTTTGAAGCCACCCTGACGGTTCTATATTCAAATAGGAAAGCAAAATGTTTAAAAAGCCATTGGGACCAGGGTCAAATAAAAACAGCCATAAAATTGATACTGCTACACTGGGTACCATGCTGGGAAAATAGATTGAAAATCTGAAATATCCTCTGAAATGCACCATCTCATTAATTATTATTGCCATAAACGGAGGTAATAAATACGTAAGTAAAAGTGTCCAAAAAGTGTACTTAAAGCAATTCAACAAAGCCTTTTTAAAATTCATGTCAGTCAGGGCTTCTATATAATTGCCAAAGCCGATGAATTTTCCGGCATGAAAACCCTCAGTTTCAAAAAAAGATAATATTATTCCTGACAAAAGAGGCTTCCAGACAAAAAAAGTAAACAGGACAAGTCCTGGCAGCATTATAGCCCATCCAATCATATCTTTTTTGAAATTAAATTTTTTCTTTCTTATGTATGAGTGTTTACTCCCGCTTGCCATAGCTTTTACAGAAGTTAAATCCACATTAAAGCACCTCTTTAATATGTATGTATTTGAGCGGCAGGTCTGCTGCCGCTCATTCAGATCCAAAATTTAATTGATTTTATCCAGGAAATTGACCTGGAAATCATGAGCTGCTTTATCGAGAAGTTCCTGCAGGTTTACATTCTTATCAGTTAACACCCTTTGAAGCACTGAATCCAGAATTCCGTACAGATCCTGTGCGTGATATGGTTCTTCCGGACGGAGGTTCTTAAAGTTGTTCAGATAATAGTCATTGAAAAATTCAATGTTGACATTAACATATTTATTAAATAATTCTTCATGCACTCTCAGAAGCTCCGGATCAATTGAGACGGAAAATCCTTTTGTTATAGGTCTTGGCGGATCTGCATTTCTCAATTCCTGGTAGGCCTGCTCCAGCAATGGTACCGAGTTGGGATCGAATTCCGGTCCCTGTCCGACGAACTTCAAGAATTTCAGGCATGCATCAATCTGGGCAGGTGTTGAATCTTTCGAGAACATGAAGAGGTTACCACCCATTAAAGCATAATTGTTTTTGGGTCCGGCAGGAAATGAGCAAAGGGCAATATGGTCCTTGTTCATTTTATAATCCGTCGCTACAACCGTAGGAGCCCATGCGGAATCACCAGGTACCATGGCCACCTGTCCGGTACCAAACAACTTGATCCAATCTCCAACGCCGACAAGAGCGCTGTCCTGGACTGACTTATCCACCCATTTCATATCATAGATGAGCTTAAGTGCCTCAACTCCTTCAGGACTGTTGAAAGCAGCAACCCATTTTCCGTTTACCTGTTTTTCAAATTCCACGCCGTAATTCCATGCTATATTTGTGAAATGCCATCCACCCTGGTGGTCCCTGGTGGCAACACAATAACCGTATTTCCCTGTTTTTTCCTTGATTATTTTCGCATATTCCCTTACCTCGTCAAATGTTTTGGGAAATAGCGGCACGCCTCTTTCATCAACAAGTCCTGCCTTTGCAAAAAGATCTGCATTGATCATCAAGCCTAAGGAATATATATTGGTCGGTATTCCGTATATTTTTCCGTCCTTTGATGCCAGGTCAAGAGAATTTTTATGAATAAGCTTATCCCATCCGATTGCCTTCATCTGCTCGGTTATTTCAGCTACGTAACCGGCATTTATAAGTTTCTGGGGTTCTGTATACCATGTGTTGAATATATTCGGCAGTTGTCCGCTTTCTGCCTTGGGAATGAATGTTCCGGGATCATAGACAAAATTTTCGCTTTTGACGGTTATCCACGGGTATTCTTTAGTAAACTCCTCAACTGCACTGTTAAACGCTTTAAGCCCTGCTTCATCACTGTCTGCGGGCGCAAGTCCCAGTACGATTGTCACTGGTTCCGGCTCCTTTTCCGCATCCTCTGTTCCTTCAACCTGCGAATCACTTTTTGCTTCAGTGGTTGTCGCTTTTTCAGAGTCTGACACAGTATCTGATTTCTTAGTGCCACAACCAGATGCAGCACCTAAAACCAAAAGCATGCACAAGACAATCACAAGAATTCTTTTCATTTAAATGACCTCCCCAAATTAATCAGATTTGCTTTGAAAACAAGTTCAAGACAACAGATTTGTTTTATGATTTAATTATAAGATATTGGCTTAAAAATTTTAGTAAACAATACTATTAAATAGTTTATAAAACTATTATAATATACATGAGGACAACATAACTCTGTATAATATTTAGTTGTTACACTTTGGAGTTGATCCCCTTGTTTAGCAAGTTGGAAAAAAAAGTTACATTTATGATAGTGTTGACTTTGTTAATATGTCTGTTTCTTGTTTCAGTCATATCTTATACAACAATCCGGAAAAAAATTTATGACAGTTTCTGGGATTTGTCATTGCAACACATTAACATCCAAAAGGAAAACATCCATTTATGGATGAAATACATAGAAGAAATTGCCAGGCAGATTTCAGTGGATCCCGACATCATAGATAATTTAAGCGAAGTTTCAAAAAATATCGATATGATTCCCAAGCTTGATACAATTTGCTCACTGGATTCAAAAATCCTCGGCATTATCATGTACAGTATAAACGGCAACAATTACTCATCTTCAGGTGTTTCAGGCTATCCATCCATGATAATCCAGAATCCGTCCCTGATAGAGTTTATAAAATCTGATAAGCAATCCCAATGGGTGCTGAGAAGCGAAGAAAAAATATTTTACTATAACTACATGAACTATGACGCCACCAAAAGCATTATTACCTACATAACCAAACTGTATGATTCAAAATCGCAGCTTTGCGGATACATGCTTCTGGACACGAGCATTGATTCTTTCTACTATTTTTTCAGTTCCGGCGAGAATTCACTAAACTATGCCAATATTTTTATAACCAGCGATGACGGTTTCGTGGCAGAACCAAGGTATGCGCAAATTGAAAGTCATTTATTGGACGATATCAAAAGAACCTTTGAAGTGAATTCTGCATACGTGATATCATCCGACAAAAAGTTCGGATTGGTGATTAACAGGCTGACCAATTCAAATATGAAAGTGATTGTTGCCATACCGCTCAACAGGTTGTACACAAGCCTGAACCTGCTTATTATTATCATGATAATATTATTCGCCATATTGACCGTCGTCTCATTTGTGCTTGGCTCCGTTCTGGCAAAAAGCATATCCAGGCCCTTAAACGCGCTTCTTCAAAAAATGCGCGAAAATATGCCGGAAGAATAACGTTTTGTCACCGCTTAAGCTTTATTCTTACAGTCACCCTGGTGCCTTCATTTTCTTTGCTCCATACAGATAAGCCGTACTCATTGCCATATTCCAGCTTAATTCTTTCGTCCACGTTCCTTATGCCGAAACCACCGCTTTTCCCCTTGGGAAATCCTTGTTCAGAAAAAATTTCAGCATTGAATCCT
>DULF01000189.1 GCA_012840535.1 Clostridiaceae bacterium | reverse complement strand
ATTAGATGAATAATACAACGTGCAGTTGTTTGCAAAAGTAACTTCCACACTTCTTACAATTCTAAATTTGCAAAACTTATTTCCACTTTCCAAAAATTGGAGTGGAATTTACTTTTTCAAATAACCTACAAAAAGTTGACACTATCTAATTCTTGCTAATCGCTTGACAAGAAAGTTTTTCGTGGTATAATAAATATGCTGACAATGTATTTATCAACAGAAACCCTTTCAAAATAAAGAAGGGGTATTTTTATCGGCAAATGTAGCCGAATCGCGGAAGGTTTTGTATAATGGCTAAAGAAGGTATAAAAGTAGTTGCCCAAAATAAAAAGGCGAGACACGATTATTTTATAGAACAGACACTCGAAGCAGGAATTGTTTTGTCAGGAACCGAAGTCAAGTCCATAAGGCTTGGCAAAGTAAATCTTAAGGACAGCTATGCTACTATAGAAGACGGCGAGGTCTATTTATGCGGCATGCATATAAGCCCTTATGAGCAGGGCAACATATTCAACAAGGACCCGCTGAGGGACAGAAAGCTTCTTCTGCACAAATATGAGATAAACAAGCTCATAGGCCTGACTCAACAAAAAGGTTTAACCTTAATTCCCCTGCAACTTTACTTCAAAAGGGGCAAGGTAAAAGTAGAGTTGGCGGTTGCGAGAGGTAAGAAGCTATATGACAAAAGGCGGGACATTGCTGAAAGAGATGCAATGCGGGAAATTGACCGCAAGCTGAAGGAAAGTATGCGATAATGCATGGGACACTACTTGACATAAACATGGGGGCGTACTGGTTTCGACGGGATTGTTGAAGCTAAAGTAGCGGGTAGAGGATTCTCGTTGGCCTCTTTAAAAAACGAGAGTTAAAAATAAACGCTAACAACGATAATTACGCTTTAGCTGCTGCCTAATAACAGGCAGCCCGTCAGCCCTGGGTTGCTGCACCTGGGGGCACTGGCGTCATAAAGTCAGCCCTTCGGCGCGGGAAGGTCAAACGCCGGAACTGCTGCTGTGGTAGCCTTGAGCAGCAGCGGAATTTAAAGGCTACTGAAAATGGTACCCTGCCTGTAGGGGACCATCGTAGGGAATGAAAAAATACAGGCTACACCCGTAGAAGCTTTTGTGGATACAGTTTCGGACAGGGGTTCAACTCCCCTCGCCTCCACCATTAAATCCACAATTGATATAAGCGCATACAGACACAAAACCCGAAAATAAAATAACCTCCGGGAGAATGTAATAAATTTTGTTGGTAAGGTAAGGAAATAACTCCTTCTTGGCAAGAATAATTAACATAATTGTTGAGGAGGAGTTTTGTTATGGGTACAATACCAAAGAATGTACTGCGGGAAATAATCAAGGAAAACGACTTTAAAAACCCTGGTGAGATTTATTCATACTTTAAGGAAGCATTCAAAGATCTACTTCAAGAGATGCTTGAAGCAGAAATGGATGTTACAATGGGGTATGACAAAAACGATGTCAAGAACAAACAGACAGATAACTACCGGAACGGACATTCTGAAAAGACTGTCAAAAGCCAGTATGGAGAAATTGACATTAAAATACCACGAGATAGAAAAGGTGAACATGAGCCTAAGATAGTTCCGAAGTATAAAAGAGATATTTCCGGCATCGAGGAAAAGGTTATGGCTCTTTATGCCAGAGGTATGTCGACAAGAGATATACATGAGCAAATTAAAGATTTATACGGCATTGAGGTATCTGCAGACATGGTAAGTAAAATCACAGAGCGTATAATTCCTGAAATTAAAGAGTGGCAAAACCGCCCATTAGATCTTATTTACCCATTTATTTTTCTCGACGCAATACACTACAAGATAAGGGATGACGGCCACATTCTTAACCGTGCTGCCTATGTGGTCCTAGGCGTAGGAGTTGATGGTATAAAGGATATCCTGGGAATTTGGATTGGAGAGAATGAATCTTCAAAGTTTTGGCTGGGTATATTGAATGATCTCAAGAACAGGGGTGTAGAAGATGTTCTGATGTTCTGTGTTGATGGTCTGACCGGCATTAAGGAAGCCATCCAGGCTGCTTTTCCCAAGTCAGAAATACAAAGATGCATTATTCACCAATTGCGTAATTCCTTCAAATATATATCCTATAAGGATCTAAAAGCTTTTTCCAAGGATTTTAAAGAAGTATATACAGCGGTGAATGAGGATGCAGCTCTTGAAGCACTTTATGCTCTTAAAGAAAAATGGGGTAAGCAGTATCCCTTTGCTCTTCGAAGCTGGGAGAACAATTGGGATGTTATAAGCCCGTTTTTTAAATTCCCTGATGAAGTAAGGAAAATTGTGTACACGACAAATATAATAGAAAGCCTGCACCGGCAGTTT
>DULF01000188.1 GCA_012840535.1 Clostridiaceae bacterium | reverse complement strand
TTTATAAACGGAAGACAAGAACAGGAGGGACTTTGCCTGTCATGCGCAAAGAAGCAGGGCATACGGCCGATAAGCCAACTAATTGAGCAGACAGGTATGTCGGAAGAGGATATAGATAACCTCAACAGGCAGATGGAAAATATATTTGAAAACATAGATATGGAAGGCCTGGATACGGACTTTATCATGCCCGTTGGTCCAACGTCCGAACAAGCACAGGGCAATGTTGGCAATCCCTTCTTTAATTTCCTTACCAAAGCTTTTGGCAAGGCTGACAATAATTTTAACAACTCCGAAGACAAAAGAAGGCAAATGGAAGATAAAGACGGAAAAAGCGGTACAAAAACCAAGACTCAGGAAAAGAAGGGCGCAAGGAAGAAAAAGTATCTTGACATGTACGGCTCGAATCTGACTGATATGGCCAAAGAGGGAAAAATAGACAGGGTTATCGGAAGGAATAGGGAAATAGACAGGGTAATTCAGATACTCAACAGAAGAACCAAGAACAATCCTGTGCTGATAGGCGAGCCCGGAGTAGGTAAGACCGCTATTGCAGAAGGGTTGGCTGTAAGAATAGCTAACAGGCAGGTTCCCGCAAAACTTTTTAATGTAGAAGTTTACCAGCTTGACCTTACGGCGGTGGTGGCAGGCACCCAGTTCAGAGGACAGTTTGAAAGCAGAATGAAAGGAATAATTGATGAAGCAAGGTCTCTTGGAAATATCATTCTCGTGATAGATGAGCTTCATAATATAATGGGAGCCGGTGAAGCTGAAGGAGCAATGAATGCGGCCAATATATTGAAACCTGCATTATCAAGAGGAGAAATCCAGGTAATCGGGGCTACAACACTTAATGAGTACCGGAAATATATTGAAAAGGATTCTGCCTTAGAAAGAAGATTCCAGCCTGTACTGGTTGATGAACCTTCAATTGAGGAAACAATAGAAATCCTAAAGGGCATAAAAGATTATTATGAAAATTATCATAGGGTAAAGATATCGGATGAAGTAATAAAAGCTGCAGTGATTTTATCAGAAAGATATATTACCGACAGGTTTTTGCCTGATAAAGCAATTGATGTAATAGATGAAGCGGGTTCCAGGGCCAATCTGAAGAATGAAGTCCTTGTTGAGCTGGAAGCATTAAAAAGCGAACTAAAGAAAGTTCAGGAGGAAAAAGAATTTGCTATATCGGCAGATTCCATTGAAGATTATCAGAAAGCGGCAGACCTGAAAGTGCGTGAATGTAAACTGATCAAGCAAATAGAGGAACTGGAGAATAAAAATAAGGATATTGAGCTGACCACTGAGGACATTGCCTATGTAATTGAATCATGGACTAAAATACCTGTTCAAAGGCTTACACAGGTTGAAGCGGATAAACTCCTGAATCTTGAAGAAAGGCTTCATAAGAGGGTTATAGGCCAACACGAAGCCGTCTCGAGTCTTGCCAGGGCAATCAGGAGAAACAGGTCGGGATTCAAGAAAAAGAAGAAACCTGCTTCCTTTGTATTTGTAGGACCTACAGGTGTGGGCAAGACTGAATTGGTAAAGGCGCTTGCCGTTGAGCTTTTTGAAAGCGAGGAAGCCCTTATCAGGCTCGACATGTCAGAGTATATGGAAAAGCATACAGTTTCCAAGCTAATAGGCTCACCTCCGGGATATGTCGGATACGATGACGGAGGGCAGCTTACCGAGAAAGTCAGAAGGAAGCCTTATTCAGTGATTTTGCTGGATGAGATTGAAAAAGCGCATCCAGATGTTTTTAATATGCTTTTACAGATACTTGAGGATGGAAGGCTTACTGACAGCCATGGAAGGACGGTCAGCTTTGAAAATACCGTGATTATAATGACATCAAATGCCGGCACCACCTTAAAGGCAAACGGTATTGGATTTGGCAGTGACAATTATAAAAACCTTGAATCAAGGATCCGCGATGTAATGAAAGAGACCTTCAGGCCTGAATTCCTGAACAGGCTTGATGAAATAATAATATTTACTGAACTGAGCAGGGAAGAATTAAAGCAGATTATTGATCTTATGCTGAAGGAAGTAATAGATGAAGCGGAAACAAAAGGTATAAAGTTAGAGGTAACAGATTCTGCGAAGGAATTCCTGCTGGAAAAAGGATATGACCCCAAATACGGGGCAAGGCCTTTGAGGAGGACAATACAGAAATACATCGAGGATGAACTGGCTGAAATGTACCTGAGAGGATTGTGCAAGGAAGGCAGCAGTTTGATAGTGGATGTAGAAGACGGCATGATAAAATTCAGGCAAAAATCAGATGAGTAAATTCAATGACTGAATTAAACTGAAGGGAAATTTGAGTGAAATAAATTAATGAAAAACAGAAAATTAGACGGCTGGCTGAAAGGCCAGCCGTTTGGTTTGTTGTTACATAGAAGGTTTTGCGTTTATACCGGCAACCGCACCACAAATTCTGAACCTTCTCCAGGGGTGCTTAAAACCTGTATTTCGCCGTTGTACAGGCTCACAATATGCTTTTCGATAAACCGGCACAACACGTTGGCTAAATAATAATATGTTATATAAGGATTGTTACAGATAAAACGGAGTCGGTTTTTATGTATTATTATTTTCAGCGTGTGCTTAAAGTCTTTCCGTATAACAGGGAAAAAGCAGTGGAATATGCCCACAAATGGGCCTATGGACGAAACCCGGCATACTATGATTTCGAAAACCTGGGAGGCGATTGCACGAATTTTGCGTCTCAGTCGATTTATGCGGGAAGCGGGGTTATGAACTATACACCTGTCTATGGATGGTACTATATAAGTCCAAACAATAGGACACCTTCATGGACAGGAGTAAACTTTTTATATAATTTTCTTGTAAATAATAAGAGCGTAGGGCCTTTTGCAGTAGTCGCCGATGCCAAAGATGTAAAACCTGGGGATATTGTTCAGCTTTCCTTTGCCGGTGGTGGAGTGTTCAACCATTCTCCGGTTATTGTTGAAGTCGGAAATCCTCCGGGAATAGATAATATATTGGTTGCTGCGCACAGCATCGACAGGGATTATTATCCTGTGACAGGGTATAATTGGGTTGACATCAGGTTTTTGCATATACTGGGCGTGAGAAAATAAAAAATATAGCGAAAAATAAAAAGCTATCCCATTTATGCAGACAGCTTTTTTATGTGGAGAAGTTTTAAATAAAAGCAAGCCTTATTTTTCCGCCGGTTCTTCTATTGGTTCCTTTGTTGATTCTTTTGCCTCGTCCTGAACAAGATCATCTTCTTCAATGGAAATGACAGCGCCGGGGTTTAGGATTATTATTATCCTGCCGTTTATTTTTGCTACTCCGCTGATGAATTTTTCCTTTAAATCCGAAATAACGGAAGGCGTGTTTTCAATATTTTCATCATCAACATGTATAATTTCCTTGACTTCATCTACAATAAATCCTACTACCGAAGAATTTGCATTGACAATTATTATTTTTGTACTGTCGTCGAATTCCCGCGTAGGCATGTTGAATCTTTTTCTCAAATTAATTACAGTATGTACTTTGCCTCTCAGATTTATAAGACCCTCAATGAAATCTGGAGTATTAGGTATTTTAAATACTTCAATAGGTTTCTCAATCGAGTTAACAAAGTTTATATCTATGCCGAACTCTTCATTGCCAATATTGAAAATAACCAGCTGACGGCTTGCCATAACAAATACCCCCCGACTTGCAAAACTATAGATAATAAACAATAT
>DULF01000187.1 GCA_012840535.1 Clostridiaceae bacterium | reverse complement strand
CTTAAAGAAGCAAATATAACAAAAATACCGTAATTATATTACTCATAAAATCAATATAAATTATACCATAACGTTTTTTCGCAATATAGAAAGACATTTGCTTATATCATTCCAAATCATTTCCATTCACTATCATAGATAAAATCAGAGATAAACTTGCCCAACTGAATAAAAATCAGGTTATACCCTCCTTTAACAACTATATAGATTTTATGGCAATAGTACATTTTCAACATACCATTAAAAACTTCGGTTTCGACCTTTTCTACCAATGTATGCAAAACTATTTCGCTTGTCTTTTTCAGAATCTAATTTTGTATTAACAACTATATTTTACATTAATATACAAAAAATAACAAGAAGTTGTCTTATTTATATTTAAACTCATCCCAATATTATAAAACTTTTTTAGTCTTCATAACTGCACAAATCGTCCTTTTGGTCTCACATTGGATAGTGTCTTGTCAAGTGGTGTAAATTGATTTCTACTTTATCACCCATTTATCTCATTTATGTAATAAAGCCACCGGTGCCAGTGTAAACTCCTTTGCCGGCGTAAGCTTTGCCATGGATTCCAAGCTGAAATAACGGCGCCCTACCTGCCATTCATCATTCTGCTCCATAAGCATAGCACCTACAAGGCGGATAACTGCCTCACGATTAGGAAATATGCAAACAACATCCGTACGACGGCGAATCTCACGGTTAAGCCTTTCCAAAGGGTTTGTGGAGTAAATCTGTGCCCAATGTTCATGCGGGAAAGCCATATATGCCAGAATATCATCTTCGGCTTCTTCAAGGATTTCCATAGCCTTAGGAAAACGGCCCTTGAGCTCATCCACTACATGTCTCAACTGTTCCCTTGCCGATGCCTGATCATTCTGGGCGAAAATTGTTCGGATGATTGAAGAAACCATTCCCTGATACTTCTTCGGTACCTGGCTTAAAACGTTTCGCATGAAATGAACCCGGCATCTTTGCCATGCACTTCCCGTTAAAATCTTCTTTATAGCAGCCTTCAACCCCTCATGGGCATCGCTAATGACAAGTTTCACCCCTTTAAGTCCCCTTGCCACAAGCCTTCTTAGAAACTCTTCCCAAAAGGCTCCATCTTCACTCATTCCAACATCATAGCCCAGAATCTCCCGTCCCCCGGATTGATTGACCCCTACGGCAATTACAAGTGCCATGCTGCATACCCTCCCTCCTTCACGAACCTTGGAAAAAGTAGCATCCAGCCAAAGGTAGGGATATTCTCCCTCCAGCCTACGGTTCTTGAATTCTTCCACAAAATCATCCAGTTGCTTGCTGATCCTGGAAACCTCACTTTTGTCCATGCCTTTCATCCCGAGGGCTTCTACCAACTCATCTACTTTCCTGGTGCTGACTCCATGGACATAAGCCTCTTGGACCACATTCAATAGAGCTTTCTCTGACATCTTCCTGGGTTCCAAAAGACTTGGAAAATAGCTCCCGTGTCGTAACTTGGGAATGCTTAACTGTAATGTACCGAGACGGGTGTCCCATTCCCTTTGGCGATATCCATTACGGTAATTGTTTCGATTCTCATTCCGTTCATATTTTTCAGCACCAATCATAGATGTAACTTCCGCATCCATCAGGGCATTGATAAGCAGTGTTAATGCTTCCTTCAAAAAATCCTTATCTTTTTCAACAACATACTTGCCAAGTTGCTCTAAAAGTGCCATTCTATTATTAGTAGCCACGGTATGACCTCCTCTACTTTTATTGGTTTGCTAGACCTAATAAAGTAGAAATCATATCGTGGTTACTTTGTCAAGCATACTCCACGAAATTTACACCACTACTTAAGACTATAACGATTTAAATACATCTGGATCTATTGAAGTTAATATATTAGGTGTAACAATTCCTACATCTTCAATGCAAAGATATATTGATGATAAAACATTTGTGCTGATTTGCAGGTTTGACAGATAGTTTGTCAAATTCAAATTAGAATACAAGTATTCAGAGTTTATCTCTCTATAATTAGAAATATTTAGCTCATGAATTTCCGGTCGTGTAATAATATTAGTACTGATTCTATATATTTCGCTTGTTAATTGCTCAATTTGGCTAGCTGCCTGGCGATGCAGAGTTTCAGAATACAGCTTTGTTTGCTCGTTAATAATACTTGATGCCTTATAGTAAGAAAGTACTCCTATTAAACAAGTGGGAATAATGGATAATACAATAAAGCAAACCAATAATTTGTATTTGATGGATAATGTCTTCCAAAAGCATTCAACCCAAGTTATTAACCGGACTTTTCTGTTGTTTGCAAGACTCATCTTGACACATCCTGTTCACTTGTATTATGAAAATTTTAGTATACATGCTTTATCATATCATAATTTCCCCTTATCCGCCAGAATAACATTACAACTGTTCTGAAGAGTTGTTATAAAAATACATGAAAACCAGATATTTCGCATGCATCTTTCAAAGCTTTTAAGTATGGTATAGAATGATTCTTTATCTACTTCGCCTCATTTCTTCACCTATTCAAAAGTTTTTGGCACCATAAATTTATTGTAAACCTGCCTCTTTCAGTGTATTATAATAAAAAAATAATAACAGAAAATTTCATATTAGGCAGAAATGTTTTAACAAATAGAGGTGGACAATGAGGCTTAATATTGTAAAACTCGGAAAAATGGACTATTCAGAAGCTTTGAAGATACAGGAAAGACTTCTGGAACGCAGGCAGAAAGGCGAAATAAATGACACTCTTTTACTGGTAGAACACCCACCTGTACTTACTATCGGAATAAGGGGAAACGATTCTAACATCTTAATTTCCAGAGAAATACTGGGGCAAAATGGGGTTAATATTTATGAAGTAAACCGCGGAGGTGACGTGACATATCACGGACCCGGGCAGATTGTAGGCTATCCGATTTTTGACCTTAACGGGCATGGAAGAGATGTTAAGGAATTCGTGTTTAAACTGGAAAATGTTTTTATAGAGCTATTAAAAAATGAATACGGAATTGAAGCCTACAGGCAGGAAAATAAATACACAGGAGTATGGGTGGGAGATGAAAAGATAACGGCAATAGGTATAGCGGTTAAGCGCTGGGTCACCATGCATGGCTTTGCCTTTAATGTAAATACAAACCTTGACCACTTCAAATGGATAATCCCATGCGGTATAACGGATAAGGGTGTCACTTCCCTGCAAAAACTCTTAGGGCATCCATTAGACTTTGAAGAATTAAACGACAAGGTTGCAGAATATTTCTGCAAAGTATTTGGTATGAAGCCGGAAGCCCGTGAAATCAGTGATTTAATGTAGTTTGAACTATCGAATAAAGCATGCATGCTTTGATATTCCCTTTGCAGGGCAACTTAACATTTACGGGAGGACTATGAATATGGATGAGTATGTAAGAAAGCCTGAATGGCTCAAAATAAAAGTGCAAAATACGGAGGAACTGGCTGAAGTTGAAAGGATTCTCAGAAAATTGTCTCTCAACACAGTGTGCGATGAGGCAAACTGTCCCAATAAAATGGAGTGTTTCAGCAAAAAAACCGCCACTTTTATGATTCTTGGAAGGGTTTGCACAAGAAACTGCACATTTTGTAATGTAAGCAAGGAAAAACCGACAGTTGTCGATGAAGAAGAACCCGCTCATGTGGCAGAAGCTGTTAAAGAACTCGGGCTTAGGCATGTTGTAATAACATCGGTTACAAGAGACGATATACCCGATGGCGGGTCAGGCCATTTTGCTGAAGTAATTAAAAGGGTAAGGGATGTAAACAAGGACGTTATTATAGAGGTCCTCATACCGGACTTTAAAGGTGATGAAGCTGCCCTCTTAAAAGTGGTGGATGCAAAACCACATATAATAAATCACAATATTGAGACCGTACCAAGGCTGTATCCTGAAGTACGGCCAATGGCCGTATATGAGCGTTCTTTAAAGCTTCTAGAAAATGTCAAGGCAATGGACAGGAGCATTTATACAAAATCCGGAATAATGCTGGGGCTTGGCGAAAAGAAAGAAGAAGTCATAAAGGTCTTTGAAGATTTAAGGTCTGTGGACTGCGACTTCCTGACAATCGGCCAGTACCTGTCCCCATCTAAAAGACATCACCCTGTTGTAGAGTATATTCACCCCGATGAATTCGAAAGGTATAAAGAAATCAGCCTTAATATGGGATTTAAATATGTTGCTTCAGGGCCTCTTGTAAGAAGCTCGTATCAGGCAGAAAAGGCTTTTGAAATGATTATCTGAATCAGCTTGCCGTTGCGAAAGCCTGCAACCATAAAACACCATGCCACCTTTCCGGTTGCCAGTCAAACGATATGAGCGCCATTTCAT
Source organism: Clostridiaceae bacterium (assembly GCA_012840535.1). Classification (GTDB taxonomy): domain Bacteria; phylum Bacillota; class Clostridia; order Acetivibrionales; family DUMB01; genus DULF01. The sequence continues at coordinate 11,453 of DULF01000187.1, read as the reverse complement.
TGGTGTTCCTGCAGGTATTTCTTTGTCATTGCATTGGCTATTATGATACCGTTTTTCCCATTTGGCTTATCACCATTTCATAATAATGCCCTTTTCTGTTCATAAGGCTTTCATGGTTCCCGCTCTCTATTATTTCTCCATCGCTGATAACAAAGATATGGTCAGCATCTTTTATCGTGGACAGGCGATGGGCTATCAGGAAGCTTGTGCGGTCTTTCATCAGGTTCACCAAAGCACGCTGGATTTCTTTCTCGGTTTTAGTATCAACGCTGCTGGTTGCTTCATCCAAAATTAAAATAGGGCTGTCACACAGCACTGCGCGGGCAATGGCTATGAGCTGCCGTTGTCCCTGGCTTAAATTATCCGTAGCTCCGGACACCATTGTATAATACCCTTTCGGCAGTTTCCTGATGAAGTCGTGGGCACGGGCTATTTTGGCAGCCACTATTACCTCCTCATCGGTGGCGTCTTTTTTCGAATAGCGGATGTTATCCATGATTGTTCCTGTAAAAAGGCAAGTATCCTGCAGCACTACTGAAAAACATTTTCTCAGGCTGTTTCTTTTCAAAGCGGTAATAGGTTTATCATCAATTAATATTCTTCCGCTGTCGGCATCATAAAAGCGCATAAGGAGATTGACTATCGTGGTTTTCCCTGCGCCGGTTTCACCTACTAAAGCGACTGTTTCTCCTGCCTTGACGTTAAAGCTTACATTCTTCAATACAGGAGTAATCTTGTCATATGAGAAGCATACGTTATCAAAAGTTACCTCTCCGCGCGGATGGCTCATGTCAACAGCGTTTTCCGAATCAGCCGGTTCTTCTTCGCTGCCCAGAATTTCAAAAACACGCTCCGCCCCGGCCAAAGCCGATTGAATAGTGTTAAACATGCCTGCAATAGCATTAAGAGGCTGTGTAAAATGTTTTGAATAACTCAAGAAACTAACCACTGTTCCAACGGAAAGGCCATAACCTACCGACAGTATTCCTCCTGTAATAGCTGTGGCCGTGAAAATGAAATTGTTAATAACATTCATAAGGGGCATCATGTATCCGGCCCATATATGTGCCTTGGTACTGCTTTCATTCAGCTTTTCATTAATCTCCTTGAACTGTTCCAGAACATCCTGCTGCCTGCCAAAGGCTTTTACCATTTTTAATCCAAGTATGTTTTCCTCAATTACTCCATTGAGTGAACCGAGATTCCGCTGCTGTTCTGAAAAGTGGACACGGCTTCTTGACGCAACCACACGTGTCAAAACCGTCACAAGAGGAACACATAATAGAACAACGAGGGTAAGGATCAGGTTCAGTCTTATCATTACTGCAAGAGAACCTGCCAGTGTTAAAATGCTCGATATTAATTGGGTTGTTGTCTGTGCAATAGTGGAACTGATATTGTCCACATCATTGGTAATTCTGCTCATTGTGTCTCCGTGGGAACGTGTATCATAGAATCCCAGCGGAAGTTTCTGCATCTTATCAAAAACTTCTTTGCGCAGCGTGTATACAAGTTTTTGCGAAACCTTAAGCGTAACGGCTCCGTTGAGGGATAAAATAATCCAGTTGGTTGTATATAAAGCCGCAATTACTAGCAAATAACGCACAAGCATTTTTGTATCCACTGTTCTGGCAGCAGTATCAAAAGCATTGAATGTTTTTCCGATAAAATAAGGTATCGCAACGGAAATTAATGACGAAACAGCAGTAAGCAGCATGGCCAGAAAGATTGTCCTGGCCCAGCGCATATATATTCTAATAATACGCATCATGGTATTCTTCGCGTTTTTTGGTTTTTCACCCGGCGCAAAGCGGCTGGGACCTCCTCCCGGCGGCCTCATCATGCCGATTGGCGGTATCTTTGCTTCAAGCCTTGGATTATGCCGTTCCATGCCTTATGCCCCCCTGCTGCTTTCAATTTGCGTCTTGTAAATATCACGGTATACCTCGCAATTTTCCATCAGTTCATCATGGGTACCGAAGCCTGCTTTTTCACCGTTATCCATAACAAGAATCCTGTCTGCGAACATGGCTGTCCCACAGCGTTGTGTGATGATTATTACCGTCTGTTTTCCGGTTTTGTCGATTAAATTTTCACGCACTTTGGCTTCAGTTACTGCGTCCAGCGCACTGGTAGCGTCATCCAGTATAAGGATCGGGGAATTCTTAAGGAGTGCGCGGGCTATTGATATACGCTGCTTTTGTCCGCCTGAAATATTCACTCCTGCACTCCCTAAGAGGCTGTCAAAGCCGTCCTGCATCCTGCAGATAAAATCTGCCTCGGCCTTCTCTGCAGCCTGGTACAGCATTTCACCGGTAGCCTCCTTGTTACCCCACCTGATATTTTCAGCAACCGTGCCTGAAAAGAGCATTGGCTTTTGCGGGACAATTGCAATATTCTTTCGTACCGTTTCAATATCCAGGTCCCTGATATCATTACCTCCTATTAAAATTCTTCCGCTGTTTACGTCATAGAACCGTAAAAGCAGCCAGGCAATTGTAGATTTACCGCTGCCTGTCGGTCCGATTATCGCCAGGCTTTGGCCGCTTTTAACAGAAAAGGACAGATCTTTTAAGGCAGGCACCCCGCTGCCATTAGGGTATGCAAAGGTTACGTTCTCAAAATCAATGTCCCCGTTTAATTTTTTTATTTCACCGCTGCCGGTAAAATCCTCATCACATTCAAATACCTCTTTAATACGGGCGTTGGAAGCTTTTGTCCTTACAAAGGTATTAAATATATTTGTAATCATTATTAAGGACGTGAGTATTTGCGCCATATAAACTGTAAAAGCGGCAATGTCGCCAGGGTTTGCGAGATTTAAAGCAAACAGCCTGCTTCCAATATAAATTACAATGACTATTCCCGTGCCAACGGTTAGGGTCATGAGCGGTGATATTAGAGTGATAATCATTTGAGCGGATATACCCGTTTGCATCAATTTTGAATTCGCGTTTTCGAACTTATCGCTTTCCTGATCATACGTTCCAAAAGCCTTGACCAGGCGTACTCCTATAAGGTATTCCTGCGTAACCGAATTTACCTTGTCCATAGCTTTTTGCAATGTTGAATAACGGGGATAGCTGAGCTTCATGCTGATTATTATTAGGATTGCAACTACCGCAACAATACTGTAAATGATAAGGCTTAACCTGAAATTGAGCAAACTGGCAAGAACAATACTGCCAACGCATGTAATAGGCGCCTTCAAAAAAATACGCATAATACCGTTCACAAACATCGTTACCTGCGCAGTGTCATTGGTCATGCGCGTAATAAGGGATCCGCTTTCAATTTTATCGGCACTTTGCTCGGAAAAATATATAATCTTCTTAAATAAATCGTATCTTAAATCCGCTCCCATACGCTGAGATACCATGCTGGCCAGGATATTTCTTGTAACGGCGAAGCATGCGCCTAAAACAGTAACAAAAAGCATAAGGGAACCCCAGTAATAAACCTCGGAAATCCGCCCCTGCTCAATCCCCATATCGATGATGTTTGACATAAGTGTCGGAGCAAGCAAATCACATATTGCCTCAGACGCAACACAAAAAACAGCTACCAGGAACGGAAACTTATACTTGCTGAAATACCTGCCGTATAAATTCATATTTGATGTCCCTGTCTTTCTGCTAAAGTCGGATTTTATATCAGCATAATTATATATTATATTTTTTGGTTTATGCAAATCTACTCATATGGAGCCATTTTGGACACGTGAATCAAGTTCACGGAAGACTGGATTTGCAGGAAACGCCGAGGCATTCCCGAATACCGGGTATAAATTTTGGAGTACTCCAGTTTTACTCGCTCATCATGAATTAGGATCCAAAACATCCCTCAATGCGTCGCCAAAAAGATTAAATCCCAGCACCACCAGCATTATCATAATCCCCGGGAAAAGGGAAATCCACGGCGCCTGGTCAAGGAGCCCTCTGCCGCTGTCCAGGATAGCACCCCAGCTGGGTTCGGGCGGCTGGGCGCCAAGTCCCAGGAAACTCAAGGATGCTTCAATTACAATAGCCTTTGGCAGTTCCAGGGTTGCCATCACAATCACCGGTGTCAGTGAATTGGGAAAGATATGTCTGAAAATAATCCTGGCATCACTCATGCCAAGAACACGGGCAGCCTCAATAAATTCCCGCTGCTTAATTGACAGAAACTGCCCTCTTACCACCCTGCAATACCCTGACCAACTGGCTAAAACAATAGCTATTATGACATTTTGAAGCCCTGTGCCTAACGCGGCAATAAAAGCTATAGCTAGAAGTGTTGTAGGAAAGGACCATGCCATATCGGTAATGGAAGTAATAATGTAATCAACAACCCCGCCGTAATATCCCGCAATTGCTCCCAATACGGTACCTATTACCAGTGAGAAAGCTACTGCTATAATAGCTACTTTAAGTGATATCCGGGCTCCGTAAACTATCCTGGTGAATATGTCCCGGCCAAACTCATCCGTTCCGAATATATGCTCCCTGCAGGGAGCCATTAACACGGCGGATATATCCGGTTTATCATAGCTGTAGGAGGTCAGCCACGGCGCAAATACAGCTATGAAAATAAACAGGATAATGATAATGCCGCCTATCACCGCTCCTTTATGCCTGAAAAGCCTTTTTGCAAAACCCACCAACGCACTTTTCTTTTCCTGTTCCCTCTCTTTTACTGCTTCCTGCTCAAGCCACTTTTTATCAGCATAAACCTCTATATCCTTGCTTTGATACATTGCCATTTTCCATCACCCTCTTTTTTCAAAAAATCAGCTGTATCTGATTCGGGGATCGACAACCGTATACAATATGTCTGCCAGAATATTCGCCAGGATGATTGAAGAGGTCAGTACTATCATTGAACCCTGGACAACAGGGTAGTCCCTTGCCAGTATTGAATCCACCATTAACCTCCCTATTCCGGGTATACTGAAAATAATCTCCAAAGCGACTGATCCGCCTATTATCCAGCCAAGCCTCAATCCCATGAGTGTAATAACCGGAATCAGCGCGTTTTTTAACGCATGCCCGAAAATCACTCTTTTCTCGGAAAGTCCCTTGCTTCTTGCAGTACGCACATAATCCTGCTTCAAAACCTCCAGCATGCTGGACCGGACCATTCTTGCAGTTATAGCCGCATTTGTCAGGCCGATTGCAAAACCTGGAAGAATAAGCTGCTTTATTGTTCCATCCCCTGAAATGGGGAACCATCGCAACTTATAGGCAAAAACGTACAAAAGCAGCATACCCAGCCAAAATGTAGGCATTGCTATACCAACCAGGGATCCTGTCATGCAGAGGTAGTCAGCTACCGTATTCTTTTTTACAGCAGCTATAACCCCTGCAGGAACGGCAATGACAAAGGTTATTAAAAATCCAAGGAATCCAATCTGCAATGTCACAGGCAGTCTTTCCTTAATCATTTCTATAACAGGCCTGTCCTGGAGGATCGATATCCCCAAGTCTCCTCCCAGGACACTTTTCGCGAACCTGAGGTACTGGATGATAAAGGGCTGGTCCAAGCCGTATTTCCGCTTTATGCTTTCATAAACCTCAGGCGTGGCATTCGGTCCTGCAATCCGGGAGACAGGATCTCCCGGAGCAAAGTAGAATATCGAAAAAACAAATATCGTCATTATAATAATCACAGGGATCATTAAAACTATTCTTTTTATAATATACTTCAGCATCATCCACACTTCCTATTTTTTTACTTCAATGTCAAATCCGTCGTTAAACTGAAGCATCCACGGATGGTACTTGAAATTCTTTACTTCTTTCCGTACAGCAATCATGTGCATTGGGATGTAAATGGGAGCCCATACAGCCTGTTCTATCAGATAGCGCTGTACCTCCTTGTAAGCTTCGGCTCTCTCTTCCCAGGTAGGTCTCCGTGCAGCATACGTAATCAGCTCATCAGTTTTCTCGTCAACCCACCTGGAATGATTAGGATACGGGAACCTGCTGGAAAGCAGGAACCAGTCAATTATATCCGCATTCGACCAGCTGTATTCCCTTATAAACAGTTCCTGTTTACCTTCTTTCAGCATGTCAGCATAACCTGCCGAATCATAAAGCTGAATTTTTGTCTCTATACCCACTTCTTTCAGCTGGTTCTGAATAATCTCAGCCAGTTTACTGCTCTTGGACGAGTTATCTGCGGAAAGAGTCAGCTCCAATCCGTTGGGATAACCCGCTTCAGCCAGGAGCTGCCTTGCTTTCTCGGGATTATATTCATAGGCTAAATCTTTACTCTCTTCAAGGTATTCATCTTTAAGGGCGGGAGGAAGATAGCCGTAAGCCACTTCTCCAATTCCTCTGAGAACAAACTGTATTATTTCCTTCCGGTTCAATGCGTGATTAATCGCCCTGCGTACTCTCACATCGTTAAATGGTTCCTTATCCGTAGCATAGGCAAGATACCCCAGCTTTGTCGCAGGATTTTTATATATGGTAATATCCGGGTTTTTTTCGAGCTTCTCAACATACGTTTCGGGAACATTCCTCAAAAGATGGATGCCCCCCACCTCAAGCTCCATCATCCTGGAATTTTCATCGGGTATAATCTTTAACACTATCTTGTCAATCAGCGCAGGACCCCTGTTTGACATCCATTCAGGTCCCCAGTTGTATTCTTCATTTTTGACGAGAACTGTCCTGTCCCCGGGTATCCACTCCTCAAACTTGTACGGGCCGGTTCCAATTACAATCTTCTTGCCGTAATCATCACCATATTTCTCATAGGCATTGGCGGGATGGATTCCTGAAGCAGTGCTTGAGAGATTGTACAAAAGGTTTGGAAAGGGATAGTTTAAAACTATCTCTACAGTATGCTTATTAACAACCTTAACTTCCTTGATTGCTTCCAGATCCCCCCTGAAAGGCGAGCCGGTATCCGGGTCTTTGATGGTATCAATGGTCCACTTGACGTCCTCGGCTGTAAATTCCTTGCCATCGTGGAACTTGACACCTTTTCTCAAATAAAAGGTCCATGTCAGTCCATCGTCCGATATATCCCATCGTTCGGCCAACCCAGGTTTATAACCAAATTCATAGTCCCTTGTTATAAGCCTGTCATGTATATAAATCAAGGCATCGGAATACCAGGCTGTTTTTATGGTATCCATGATCTCCGCATCCTGGTCATAACCGATAATCAGGACTTTTTCTGATGCTCCGGAATCATTCCCTTTTGAACATCCTGCCAGAACAGTGCTTAGCAGTGTGAAAATCAAAATTGAAACCATAATTTTCCTGAGTTTATGTATTTTCATAATCACACCACCCCTGTTGATTTATTTTTATCTGTTTTTATTTGCCGGATAGTCATAAAATTTTGGTTTATGAAACTTGGCAAGCAGCAAGTTAATACAAATGACAACTTACAAAATGCCCGTTCCCTATGCATTTGAATTGCGGTTCAATTTCACTGCATTGTCCGGTAGCATATTTACACCTCGTTCTGAATCTGCAGCCCGACGGAGGATTAACCGGGTTTGGGACTTCCCCTTCCAATATAATCTTTTTCTTATTCTTCCCAGACCCTAAAACGGAGACAACTGATAACAAGGCCCTGGAATACGGATGCGCAGGATTTTTAAACAATTCATCAGCAGGCGCAATTTCCACAATCCTACCTAAATACATTACTGCCACGCGGTCGCTCATATATTTGACGACCCTTAAATCATGGGATATAAACAGGTACGAAAGCCCCAGGCGGTTTTTAAGGCTTACCAGAAGATTTATGATCTGGGCCTGGATAGACACATCAAGAGCCGATACAGGCTCATCACATATTATTAATTTGGGGTTTACAGCAAGAGCGCGGGCAATTACCACCCTCTGGCGCTGTCCTCCGCTGAACTCGTGAGGATATTTGTCCTCCTCGCCTCTGAGTCCAACCATGTCAAACAATTCCCGGACCGTTTCCCTGCGCTGCGCCTCATCCTTCATTCCATGCACATACAAGACCTCGTCTATAGCATTGCCTACTTTCTTTCTCGGGTTCAGAGAAGCAAAAGGATCCTGAAAAACAAGCTGCATATGTTTATAAACAGATCTTAGCTTATTTTTCTTTAAATGCGTTATGTCTTGACCTTCAAATATTATCCGGCCTTCCGTCGGCTCCAACAGCCTAAGTACAGTGCGTCCCGTAGTGGATTTGCCGCACCCGCTTTCACCCACCAGACCCAATATTTCTCCGTAATTTATATGAAAATCAATCCCATCCACCGCTTTGACAAATTCTTTTTCTCTGCCCAGCAAATTCGTTTTCAAAGGAAAATATTTTTTTAAGTTTTTAACTTCCAAAATCTTTGCAGACACAGTCATACCTCCGGACCATTCAAAAATACGTTATTTAGTGAAACTCATGCATAATTCCAGCAACGTACATAATTTGTCCCAACCTGTAAAATAGGAGGTTCCTTAATCATGCAATCCTTCCTTGCGCAATCGCACCGTGTTTTGAATCTGCAGCCTTCTTTTATCTCGCCTGGAAACGGTACCACTCCTTTTATCTCCTTCAGCCTTTGCCGCCTGTCAGTATTAATGTCAGGAACGGCTTCCAATAGTCCTTTTGTATAAGGATGTTTCGGTTCATTAAAAACTGAATGTGCGTCAGCATATTCAACTATTCTTCCTGAATACATAACAGCAATCTTGTCGGCAATTTCCGATACAATCCCAAGGTCATGGCTTATCATTATAATTGCAGAGTTCAGCTTGTTTTTCAGCTCATTAATCAAATCCAGGATTTGTGCCTCCACAGTAACATCAAGGGCTGTAGTAGGTTCGTCAGCAATCAGAAGCTCAGGGCTGCATGCAAGCGCTATGGCAATCATAACTCTCTGCCTCATCCCGCCGCTCAGCTGATGGGGATATTGTTTTATTACCTTTTCCGGCAGTGGAATCCTTACCAGCTTGAGCATATCCATAGTTTTTGAGAGCGCTTCTTTCTTTGGTAAATTTTGATGCTGCATAATAACCTCTGAAATCTGATGTCCAACGGTAAACACCGGGTTTAATGAAGTCATAGGTTCCTGAAATATCATTGATATATCTTTGCCGCGGATCTTTCTCATCTCTTCCTTGCTTTTTTTTAAAAGGTCCTCACCTTTAAAGATAATCTCGCCTTTTACTATTCTGGCAGGAGGAGTCTGCAGCAGTCCTATGATAGACAGGGCAGTAACACTCTTTCCGCAGCCGGACTCCCCAACAAGCCCCAGAGTTTCCCCTTTGGACAATGAGAAACTGACTCCGTCAACAGCAGGTATTACACGGTCTTCAATATAAAAATTAACACCCAAATCCTTTACTTCGAGAATTTCTTCGTTCAACGCCATGCCTCCCTGATTCCTGCTAAATTTTCTGTATCCTGGTTCCAAATATAACAAAAATTATAATACATGGATTAACCTTACACATGTCAACCGCTATATTACATATAACCGGTTCATATATGGGCTATTAGATTGTTTTCCCATATTAACTGCTTTCCCGGGTAAAGATACACTGTAGTTTTTATTGACTGTCAGATAAGCATCATCTTAAAAAAGCATAAACATTAAAAGTAAAATATGATTTGTATTATTAATGCAAAGAATCGTAATATAAAAGACTATGGGAGACCCATAGTCTTTTTTATATCAAAAATATGCACACACATCCAACCTATAGTCTCCTCCTCCAACGCCTGTGAGGTTAGCTGACAGGTTTGGGCCGGGGAGATAACCCTATATCCTTGAGCAGCATTTTTTAATAGCTGCACCCAGGTATGATTCACCCCTAAAACTGGTTCCCCCACTTCTTTTTATAGAATTCGGCGCTCCAAAACTATAGTCTTAGAATTATTATCCTCGTAAAGAATTTATAAACAAAAAATCCATCAAGTATTTTAACATAAACTTTTATTTATTGCAACCATCTATTGCCAATTAGTGGAAATTACATAAGTGTTCTGTGGCTTTCTCAATTCTTGGGCAACTTCCGCCCTGTGCTTGCTTAAATCTGTCTATAGTTAACTCAACATCTAATAGTAAATATAAATTCCGGATTTTTTCAAGTCATCTAATAAACTTTTATCGCTAACTGGATTTTTGCTCAAATCCAACACTGTCAAATTTGTCAGGCTGCTTAAGGCACTCACATCAAGTATTTGACAGCTCTCAAATACTAAAGTGCTCAAGCTTTTCAGCCTTGCCATTGTTTCCAAATCATTTGCGTCAACCTGCAAAGCACATATCATAATCTTGCTTAAATTGGGAAATAAGCTAAAATCATCAAAATTGCCCATTTGTATTTTATTTATACGTATCTCATCGGCACCTTCTTCTTTTCTTAAACGAAAAAGATGATTTTCAACGTTCAGATTTATAACATTTATCCCTTGAAAATCGGTATTATAAATATCTCCCTCGCTTTTCTTTATCTTTTCCCTTACATGCTTTTCTAACTCCTTGTTTCTGAAATTGACAACCTCTTTTTTGATACCCTTTGTGTCAGTCATTGTTTTCTTTTGATTGTCCCTGTTCAGCATCCTCCGTTGTTTCATACCCCGTCTTTATTTCATCCAGCAGCCTCTTTATTTCTTCATTCTTCGTCTTCTCATATCCTTGCTCAAGTATTTTTACAGCCTCTTCAATATTCCCCTGGTTTATATATATCTTAGCCAGTTCTATATACGGTTCAGGACGCATTGGGTCTATCTTCATTGCTTCCTTCAATACCTTTTCCGCTTTATCCGGCTGACCCGCAGCCACGTATGCCCTGGCAAGACCAATCCTTGCTTCCACGCTCCTTGGGTCGATTTTATTGCCCTCTCAAAGGCCAGAATAGCCTCTTCATACTTCCCTTCCATTAAATACTTGTTTCCCAGTTCAATCTGCTTCGATGCACTGTTTCCTCCTGCCAGGGACACCACAAGTACGCTTCCGCTAATCAATACAATTATTGCTACTGCAATTGCAATAATGATTTTGCTCTTTGATATATGCACAACACCTCTTTTATTTATCCCTTTACCAGCTTTGTTGTTTTTATATTTTAATAAAACCCGCTTCTTTTCTCTCTGCTTGAAATTCAAGCCTATATTCTGAAAAATCATAAGCTTAATAGTAAACAGTTGTTCCGTGTTCTTCTAATTCCTTCAAAGGACTGTAATCATTTATTGGATTGTTTTCTAAATACACCTCTTCCAAATTTGTCAAATCTCTTAAGGCACTTATGTCATTTATTTGGTTGCCATCCAAACGCAAATTTGTCAAATTTGTTAGACCTCTTAAAGGGCTTAAGTCGCTTATTTTGTTGCCATCTATATACAACTCAGTCAAATTTTTCAGACTGCTTAAGGCGCTTATGTCGCTTATTTGATTATTTGACAAAGACAACTCCCTCAAATTTGTCAATCCGCTTAACGGACTTATATCACATAACTGAGAACGCCAAACTTCT
>DULF01000186.1 GCA_012840535.1 Clostridiaceae bacterium | reverse complement strand
TGAGCTTTTTCGGTATTGTGTATCTATAGGATCTTGGCTTGGGACCATGCGCAATTCCACCTTTAACCCATTGAACAGCACGTATGCTTCCCTGTCTTGCTCTTCCTGTGCCTTTCTGTCTCCAGGGTTTCCTTCCGCCGCCCCTTACTTCGCTTATTGTTTTAGTGGAATGCGTACCCTGTCTCTTATTTGCTAGCTGGTTTACTACCGCAAGGTGAATGGCATATTTGTTTACTTCAACGCCAAATACATCATCGCTCAGTTCGATGTCCCCTACCACTTCACCATTCATATTATATAAGTCAACCTTTGGCATTTCATATCCTCCCTTCAAGCTTACTTACCAGATTTTACAGCTTCCTTTATTACCAGCAATCCGCCTTTTACTCCAGGAACTGCTCCTTTTACAAGAAGTAAATTTCTTTCGCCATCTACTCTGACAACTTCCAGATTTTGTACGGTTACCTTTTCTGCTCCCATATGTCCTGGTAATTTCTTGCCCTTAAATACTCTTGCAGGGTTCGTATTTGCACTCATAGAACCAACTCTTCTATGATACTTTGAACCATGGCTCATGCGTCCACGTGACTGTCCAAATCTCTTTATTACTCCCTGAAATCCTTTTCCTTTTGATATACCGCTTACGTCAACCTTGTCTCCTGCTTCAAACATATCGGAAACTGTAATGTTCTGACCAACTTCGAATTTTTCAAGCTCATCCACCCTGAACTCCCTCAAGTATTTCTTTGGTGGAACATTGGCTTTTAAAAATATTCCTCTCTCAGGCTTATTAAGCTTCTTTTCCTTTACATCTTCAAAACCTACTTTAACCGCACTGTAACCGTCATTCTCCGGTGTTTTTTTCTGAACTACAGTACAGGGGCCGGCTTCTATAACAGTCACAGGAACTACCGCACCATCTTCTTTAAATATCTGTGTCATGCCAATTTTCTTTCCAAGTATAAATTTTTGCATTTTCTTCTTCTTCCCTCCTATGGTTATTGGTTCATATCAAGTCGTCTTTGACATGAACATGACCTTTTTTCATAACTCGCAGACTATAACCGTCCGTTTATAGTATTTTTCAGGTTAAACCTGTTGCTCGCGACTTATGGCATTAAGCGTTTTTTATAATTTGATTTCAATATCCACACCAGCCGGCAAATCCAGACGCATTAACGCATCCACAGTTTTCGGGGTCGGCATGAGTATATCTATCAGCCTTTTATGTGTACGCATTTCAAATTGCTCACGAGAATCTTTATACTTATGTGGCGCTCTCAGTATGGTTATAATTTCCTTTTCAGTCGGAAGCGGCACTGGTCCAGATACTCTTGCGCCGGTTCTTTTAGCTGTCTCTACAATTTTTTCTGCAGACTGGTCAAGAACCTGATAATCAAACGCCTTTAACCTTATCCTTATTTTGTCTTTGTTTGCCATACATAAACCTCCTTATTTTTTTACGTACAACAAGCAATTATCTGTACACTATGCCGGGTGTTTCATATTCAGTTATTTTAAAAACCCAGGCAATTTTCCACTGGTCAAACTGACCAAATTTAACCTGGGCCGTACTAACCATTTCACACACTTTTAGTGTTTAATGCAGAATGTACAGTGACTTGTCGCCCGGTTTCTTGAATCGGACATTCTCCGTAGAAGTTCCCTATTTCTAAGAATAGCAATCTCCTACATCATCGTATGCCACGTCACAGCATTCAATATTTTACTACACGGATAAGCATTTTGCAAGCACTTTTTTTCATTTTTTAATAAGACTTAAATGAAAAACTAAATTCCAGTTTTGGCATATAAACTGGAATTTAGTTTTTCAATCAACGAATCATGAATTCATAAGAAAAATCTTGTCTAAAAGTAGTTCTTTCGATAACTTGACACAGGATGGTATAATTTGATCATGTCTCACATTAACTCTTACTCAAGGGCAAAACTTAACGATAGATCTCCGTTTGAGGTGTTTTCATTCCTCTACGGGGAAGGTATTTCTGAAAAATTGGGGCTTAGGCTAATTCCGCCAAATGAAATTATCCTAAAATCCCAACTACTAAAAAATTAAACACTACATTTTACACTATACCGCAAAGATACAAAAAATCTATCCCTATCTATGGGGTGGTGTTTACTATTTCCGAAAATTTGTGCTAAATATCACTCTTTAGTTAAGTATGCCATTTTTTGACCGTATTGACAGTATTAATGATTGTTTTTATCCACATTTTGTCTCTGAATATATTTTTATGGATAACTTTTACCGACTAAATGCAACTCAGTTGCATTTACTCTTTCAAAGGTTGCATTTACTTTGTCCATTCCCCAATATAAATTGTATAATAACTCAGTCTGTTAACTAGCTTCCATTAATATTTTTTATATACCCATTCTTCAAGCATACTTCCTTGATTACTCTCACAGCAAAATCAATATCCCCGTAAGACAGCATATCTGAAACCTGGATCCTGATCCTGGCCTCACCTTCAGGAACCACTGGATAACCGAATCCGATAGCATAAACTCCCTTCTCAAGCATTTCTTCGGCTGCCTTTATAGCCTTTACAGTATCGCCAAACATTAGAGGAATTATTGCGCTATCTCCCTCAAGTGGAAAAATGCCCTCCTTCTTCAAATTGTTCCTGAAGTAATTCACTTTATCACGAAGTGATTTTACAATTTCAGGGTTGGAGTCCAGATACTCTATAGCTGCAAGCGCAACTGCTGCAAGTACAGGTGGTAATGAATTGGAAAAAAGGTGGGGTCTTGAACGCTGTAAACACATTTCAATAACCTGCTTTTTCCCTGCAACAAATCCTCCTCCAGCTCCTCCAAGAGCTTTTCCAAAGGTTCCTGTAATTATATCGACTTCTCCTAGCATGCCATAATATTCTGCAGTTCCCCTGCCTGTTTCACCTAATACCCCTGTTGAGTGTGAATCATCTACCATGACTATAGCACCATATTTTTTTGCAAGCTCTATTATTCCCGGCAGAGGAGCAATATCACCCTCCATGGAAAAGACCCCATCAGTAATAATAAGTATTGTTCCGCTGCCTCTTGTTTCCCTAAGCTTTTCCTCCAGTGAAATTAGGTCTGCGTGCCTGTAAATCATTTTTTTTACATCTTTCCCGGCAAGCCTGCATCCGTCAATTATGCTTGCATGGTTCAACTCATCAGAAATTATAAAATCTCCTGGCTCCAAAATTGCAGGGATAACAGCTGTGTTAGCATTCCAGCAGGATGTATAAGTCAGTGCTGCTTCCGTATGGAGAAATGCAGCTATTTTTTCTTCCAGAATTCTATGTATATCGAAGGTCCCACAGATAAATCTCACACTGGCACCTCCGGCACCGTATTTTTTGAGTGCATTGATTCCGGCTTCTATTAATTGTGGTTTATTAGCCAACCCTAAATAGTTGTTCGAACAAAGCAAAACAACCTCTCCATAATTCTCAACACTGGTCTTTCCTGATATTGAGGAAGTGATATACCGCAAATTCTTATATGTACCGGATCTCCTATGCAAATCCAATTTATTTTCCAGTTTTTCATAAAAATCCATACTCATTTTATTTCCCCTTTCAAATAATTTTCAATAAAACTTTTACTGCTTCGTTTGCCTCCATCCATCTAAAACCATTTTCAATATCTTCGATATCAATACAATGTGTAATAATCGGATCTATTAAGTTACCGTGATTTAACAGAAAGCTTTCACATTGATACCAGGTTTCATACATTCTTCTACCTGTGATTCCATGAAGCGTAATACCTTTGAATATTACTTTTTCCGCAAGATTTATCGATATATTGTTTGGAGGTATACCAAGCAGGCTCACAGATCCTCCGTTTCCCAACAAGTCAAGCCCTACGCACAGAGCAGAACTGCTTCCGCTCATTTCAAGAAGTCTATCAGGTCCGTTTTTGCCCGTAACAGAAATAACTTTGTCCTTTAAGTCACTGTCTTCGGGGTCCAAAGCCAAATCAGCCCCAACTTTCAAAGCGATATCCCTTTTCATAGGATTGGGATCTATGACAATGATCTTTCCTGCCCCATTTGCTTTTGCTATGGGAATTGCAAAAAGACCTATGGAGCCGGCTCCTATAATCAGGACATTTTTCATGGAAACAGGTTCCACCATGACGGCATGCATAGCGTTACCCAGAGGGTCAAAAATAGCAGCATATTTATCAGGTATATCGTCATGGACAGGCCATACATTTACGGCAGGGATGCATATATATTCTGCGAAACAGCCGTTTATATCAACGCCAATGAGCTTTACGTCTTGGCAGATGTGTCCTTGCCCGTTTCTGCAATATTTACACCTTCCGCATGTAATATGTCCCTCTGCCGAAACTCTCTGTCCTGCTCTTAAATGATTTACCCCGAAGCCGACTTGAACTATTTCTCCAACAAATTCATGCCCTATAATCACTGGAGGTTTTATTCTTTTTTGGGACCATTCATCCCATTTGAATATATGTAGATCTGTTCCACAAATTCCTGCCACTTTAACCCTTATAAGTACTTCACCGGGTCCCGGTTCAGGTATGGCTGCAGTTGTTATTTCTACACCTTTGCCCTTGTTAAGCTTTTTCACAGCCTTCATTAACACCTTCACAGCACCTCACTATCTATTCTATATTAATTTTTTCTAGAATATGTTCGTTATGTGAAACTATATGTATATTATATTGAACAACGCTCCTTTTGTCAATAATTTACATGCAATTTATTGTATGTTTTGTTCTATTTAAAGAACTGAAGTCTTACCGAAAACTATCAAAAAGTAGTATAATCTATTAGTAGAAAATGCTATAATCTATGAAGAAGGGGAACTATGAAGAAGGGGGAATTTTTATGGACAATTATCAACCGCCTACCATAGGACTTAATATTGCAAATTTTAGGAAACAAAGAAACATGAGCTTGGATGAGTTATCTAAACGTTCGGGTGTCTCTAAATCCATGCTTTCGCAGATAGAACAGGAAAAGAGTAACCCAACAATCATTACTGTATGGAAAATAGCCCGCGCTCTTGGCATTTCAATAGAGGAGCCTTTAGAAAACAGCAGTAATAATTCGATCGAGGTTTTAAGACGTGAGGATTCACCTATTATTTTTTCCGATAGCAATTCCTGTGAAATACGGGCAAATTCACCTATACATATGACCGATAACCTGGAATTGTACTATATAACCTTTAAACCTTACGGAAAGCATAGTTCAATGCCCCATTTCCCAAAAGCGGAAGAATTTCTTACTGTAATTTCCGGAAGACTTAAAGTTTCCTCCGGAAACAGAACCTGTATTTTGAATAAAGGAGATACTGGCAGATACAGAGCCGATCAGCATCACAGTATAGAAAATCTATGCGGTAGCGAGTCTAGCGCCTTTCTTGTGGTTTGGTTTCCAAAATAAATAAAATCTTAGATGCAGGAGCCAAACTATACTATAAGGCTAATGCTTTTCCACTTTTTTTGAATTAATTTGTCAATAACTTTAAAGTTCTTGAAACTTTTATATACGTAATGATATAATTAAGTTGTCAAAAATCTCTAATTTTTCCGGGGTTGCCATGATATCCTTAAAAAAGTTAAGTGTTCAAACTAAAATGTTTGTGAACTATTCAATCTTAATATTTTTCATAATATTACTTACACTTGTTTTGTTTTTCATATACATTTCAAAAAATATGGAATCCACTTCTCTTGAAAACTTAAAGGAAATCACTTATAAACTCTCGGAACAGGTCGATCTTCTGTTAAAGGAAATGGACAAAATGGCAATCCAGGTATGTTCCAATCCCGAAATAAAAGAAATTTTAGGTAAAGCTGAAGCTTACCATAAAAACAATTTAGACAACGGCAACACTAACTTCTTCCATTACAATTTAGTAGATGCCGGAAGAGTACACGAAACCCTGATATCTATTAGTGGCCTTAATATTGCGTCAGGCAGGATCAGCATTTACAATAACTTTGGTGAATACATAAGTATAGGTATGTATACCGACCTGTCAACAACTATTGAGGAAAGACTAAAATCAAAGGAACATGAAGATTTGTACAACAAGGTTACAGAACAAAAGGGAGGCAAATTTTTCATCTCAGTACATGAAGATTTTTGGTCCAAATTAAATGACGAAAAAATCATTTCCCTTCTCCGTGAAATCAGAGATATAAGTGAAAATAAATCTTATGGCGTGGTCGAGATCCAGAAAGCATATTCAAAATTAGAAGAAATTTGCACCTTTAATAACAATGATAAAATTAAAACTTACCTGATAACGGAATTTGGCGATTTAGTGTATCCGGCGTCAAATAT
>DULF01000185.1 GCA_012840535.1 Clostridiaceae bacterium | reverse complement strand
TCGGCGGTTATAAGCACCTTGCCATCCTGCTCAAGGACAGCTGGCACTATTCTGCCAAGGCATTTGTCAATAGCTTCAACCGCTTTCTTTGCTGCCTCAAACACTCCTGTATGGCCAACCATATCGCAATTGGCAAAGTTCAGCACTATGACATCATATTCTTTTGAGTTAATCCTGTTAATCACTTCGTCAGTTACCTCAAAAGCACTCATTTCAGGCTTCAGGTCATAAGTGGCAACCTTGGGAGAAGGTATCAATACCCTGTCTTCACCTTCGTACACGGCTTCAACCCCGCCGTTAAAAAAGAATGTGACATGGGCATACTTCTCGGTTTCCGCTATGCGCAGCTGCCTGTAACCGAGTTTGCTGATATATTCTCCAAAAGTGTTTGTCAGGCTTTCCGGTTTAAAGGCAACAGATACATTAGGCATTGTTTTGTCATATTGAGTCATGCAAACATAATGAACAGGGAAGAACCCCTTAGGTCTTTGAAATCCTTTAAAATCAGGGTCAACAAATGTTCTTGTAATCTCTCTTGCCCTGTCCGGCCTGAAATTAAAGAAAATTATAGAATCATTTTCTCCAATAGTTGCAACAGGCCTTCCGTTTTCCTCAATAACTGTGGGTTTCACAAATTCATCAAATTCTTCTCTGCCATAAGATTCCAAAACAGCCTCAATTGCACTGGAAGCCTTCAAACCTTCTCCAAGCACCATTGCATCATACGCAAGCTTTACTCTTTCCCATCTATTGTCCCTGTCCATCGCGTAATATCTGCCCATTACAGTTGCAATTTTCCCAACACCAATTTCTTTAAGCTTTGATTCCAGCTCCTCTACATAACCTTTTGCACTGTCAGGTGGGACATCACGCCCGTCAAAGAAACAATGAATATATACGTCTTTTAGTCCCTGTCTCTTTGCCAGCTCAACCAGCGCATATAGGTGGGTGTTGTGGCTATGAACGCCTCCGTCTGAGAGTAAGCCATATAGGTGCAGTTTCGAATTGTGTTTTTTACAATTCTCTATAGCATCAAGAAGTTCTTTTTTCGCAAAAAAGTCCCCGTCCTCAATTGATTTTGTAATTCTAGTCAATTCCTGATATACTATGCGTCCTGCACCTATATTTGTATGGCCTACCTCCGAATTGCCCATCTGCCCTTTAGGCAGCCCAACATCCATACCGCTGGTCCTGATAACCGTATTTGGATATTCTGCAAGAAATCTCTCTATGTTCGGTTTTTCTGCAGCATATACTGCATTTCCTTCCGTTCTTGGATTTATACCAAAACCGTCTAAAACTATTAGCATCACCAATTTATCTTTCATATATACTCTCCGTCAGTCAACAATTTAGATTTTACTTGAATTATACGTCATACTTTACTATCTTTTCAAATTCGTCAAGCTTTAAGCTTGCTCCTCCGACAAGTCCTCCGTCAATATCGGACATTACAAATAATTCTCCGGCATTTGCAGCATTTATGCTTCCGCCGTACTGTATTCTTATTGTTTCTGCCGTTTCCTCATCATAGAGGCATTTTACCGTCTCCCTGATGATTGCGCAAACCTCATTGGCCTGCTCACTGGTAGCAGTTTTTCCGGTGCCGATTGCCCATATGGGTTCGTACGCAATAATCACATTTTTAGCCTGTTCAGCCGATAATCCGAGCAAAGCAATTTTCACCTGGTACCTTACCAGATCGGCGGTAACACCTTGTTCTCTCTGAGTAAGAGATTCTCCTACGCAAACAATGGGCTTGAGGCCATACTTAAAAGCTGCGTGAACCTTTTTATTCACGGTTTCATCAGTCTCTGCAAAATACTGTCTTCTTTCGGAATGGCCAATAATTACATATTCCACTCCCAGATCAGCAAGCATTTGGCCTGATACTTCACCAGTATATGCTCCCTTTTCCTCCCAGTGCATGTTCTGGGCGCCAACCTTGATACTTGTACCTTTGGCAGCTTCTATTACCGCAGGCAGGCAAACAAAAGGAACGCACACAACAACATCCGCATTTTCACCCTCTACTTTTGGTGCTAATGCCTTAACAAATTCTTCAGCTTCTTTAGCTGTTTTATTCATTTTCCAGTTTCCCGCTATTATTTTTCTTCTCGGATTTTTGTCCATTAATACTGCTATTCCGGGAAGTACCTTACCTTCAAGGAATTCAAGGGAAGCTCCGCCACCTGTGGAAATGTGGGTAATCTTATCAGCAAAACCCAATTGTTCTATAGCAGCAGCTGAATCTCCTCCACCTACTATCGATATGGCGCCTGATTCAGCAACCGCTCTGGCTATCTCCTTGGTTCCCACAGCAAAATTGGGGAATTCAAATACGCCCATAGGTCCGTTCCATACTATGGTTTTGGCTTTCTTTATCTCTTTTGCGAACTTTTCAATAGTCAATGAACCGATATCCACGCCCATCCATCCATCAGGCATTGCATCGGAAGGAACGTACTTGTACTCGGTATCGTTTTTGAATTCCTTTGCTACAATGCTTCCGATCGGCAGCATAAGGTTAACTCCCTTTTTCTCTGCCTTCTCCATCAATTCTCTGGCAAGGTCAAGCTTATCGTCTTCACAGATTGAATTGCCGATATGATACCCCTTTGCTTTTAGGAATGTATAAGCCATACCGCCGCCAATCAAGAGTGAATCAACCTTGTCCAGCAGGTTTTCAATTACACCTATTTTATCTGAAACCTTGGCTCCTCCAAGTATCGCTACGAAAGGTCTCTTCGGGTTTGAAAGGGCTTTGCCCATTACTTCGATTTCTTTCTTAATAAGGAAACCGCATACTGCCGGCAAATAATCAGCAAGTCCGGCTGTAGAGGCATGTGCCCTGTGAGCGGTTCCAAAAGCGTCATTCACAAATATCTCTGCAAGGCTTGCCAATTCTTTTGCAAAATTAGGATCGTTCTTTGTTTCTTCTTTATGGAATCTGACGTTTTCCAGCAATAATACTTCGCCTTCTTTTAATGCTGCGGCTTTTGCTTTTGCATCTTCCCCGATGACGTCCTTTGCCATTATAACTTCTTTTCCGAGAAGTTCGCTCAATCTCTTTGCTACAGGCTTCATGCTGTACTTTTCTTCAAATCCACTCTTCGGTCTGCCCAGGTGAGAAACCAGTATAGTTTTAGCGCCGTGGTCAATTAAGTACTTTATCGTTGGAAGAGCTCCGACTATTCTTTTATCATCGGTAATATTGAGATTCTCATCCAACGGAACGTTAAAGTCGACTCTGACTATAACTCGTTTACCTTTCACATCAATATCTTCTACTGTCTTTTTGTTTAACATACTCATACTTTCTCACACTCCTAAATAACAATTTAGCACTTTCGTATCAGATTTTCCATGCAAAACCAGTAATATAACGGCTCAATCGTCTAACATTTTACATCTTTTTACCTTTTCTTTCAATAGCACAGATAAAATAAAACACAACAACATGTTGTCAATGTCTATAAGTAATTAAGCGAAAAAGGCCCGGCAGCAATTTGTCCGAACCTTTTCCAAACCAAAGTTCATTCATATGTGTAAGGTTACTATTCAGCATCTACTTTAGCCATATGCAGAATAAGGTCTACTACTTTGTTTGAGTAACCCCATTCATTGTCATACCAAGCAACTAACTTGACAAAATTGCTGTTCAGCATAATACCGGCTTTAGCATCAAATATTGAAGTACGCGGATCATGGATAAAATCGGATGAAACAACATCATCTTCAGTATATCCAAGGATGCCTTTCAGCTCATTTTCTGAAGCTTTCTTGACAGCTGCGCAAATTTCTTCATAAGTAGTAGCTTTCTCAAGGCGGCAAGTCAGGTCAACAACAGATACATCAAGAGTAGGAACTCTGAATGCCATACCTGTAAGTTTTCCGTTCAATTCAGGAATAACCTTTCCAACTGCTTTAGCAGCGCCTGTTGATGAAGGAATTATATTGCCGGCAGCAGCACGTCCGCCTCTCCAGTCTTTCTTGGAAGGGCCGTCAACAGTCTTCTGTGTGGCAGTAGTAGCATGAACTGTTGTCATCAAACCTTCAACAATTCCAAAGTTGTCGTGGATAACCTTTGCAAGAGGAGCAAGACAGTTGGTTGTACAGGAAGCATTTGATACAACGTTCATGTCTTTTGTATACTTGTCATGGTTAACACCCATTACGAACATAGGAGCATCCTTTGAAGGCGCGCTGATAACAACCTTTTTAGCTCCGCCCTTGAAGTGGCCTGATGCCTTGTCAATAGTTGTGAAAACACCTGCTGACTCTACTATGTATTCAGCGCCACATTCGCTCCACGGAATTTCTTCAGGATTCATGCAAGCGTAAACACTTATTTTCTTTCCGTTTACAACAAGCTTTCCGTCTTCAGTTGAAATAGTACCCTGGAATTGACCATGAACCGTATCATATTTAAGCATGTAAACCATGTAGTCAAGGTCGATAAATGGGTCATTTATCCCTTTAATTTCAACATCAGGGTTGTCAATTGCAGCCCTGAAAACAAGACGTCCAATTCTTCCAAAACCATTGATACCTATTTTTACAGCCATGTGATAAACCTCCTATATAGTTATTTTTCTTATATTTTAATAATAATTAAAATATTGGCTTTTGTGGTAAATTAACTTTTTTTCACAGAGTTTAATTTACATCACAAATATTTTATATTATCTTACCTAATTTTTCAATAGAATAGGCTTAAAATAATTAATTTTTTAACAAAGTCCCTGCATGCAATTCTTTTTATCCACAATTTACTTTTATTATGCATATTATTCAAAAAAGTATTCACTTCCCTATGCCAGCTCTTTTATTACCTGCTTAAGCTGCTCTCTGATTTTTATTTTTTGAGGGCATTTTGTTTCGCAGGCGCCGCACTCTGTGCAGTCGGAAGGATGACTCCCATATGCTTCGTCTTTGCCGTATTTTTTAAACTCATTCTTTGCAGTGTCCGTCAACCCATATACTTTATGATATATCATAAGCTTAAAAACCTGTGAAATTTTAATGCCTTTAGGACAAGGAGAACAATAATCGCATCCGGTACAATATAACTCAGCCAACCGGCTTGTTTCCTTAAGCATTTCATTAATTCTTTCCCAGTCACTGTCTGAAAGGGGCTCTGCTATAGATGCCACCCTCGCATTCTCCTCCACCATTTCTATTGAATTCATGCCTGAAAGCGCACAGCAAACATCGGGATTTCCAAGTACAAACCTCAGGGCGACTTCCGGCGTGCTTTTAGCCTCCCTGCCAAAAGTTTTGGCAAAGACCTCCGATGGCGCGGAGAGCCTGCCTCCGGCCACTGGTCCCATTATAACCGTTCCCAGCCCTTTTTCTCGGACATAGGAAATTGCTTCTTCATTTGACCTGTCAAGCAGGTTATACTGACACAGAACCGTTTCAAATATTCCTGTATCGGCGATTTCTTTCATGACTTCCGGTTTATCATGGAAAGAGAAAGATATATGTTTGATTAACCCTTCATCTTTAGCCTTTCTGGCTTCATCAAGCAAATTAAGTTTTAAAATGGTATTCTCCCAGCTGTCCTTGCTTACACTGTGAAAGTGGTAAAAATCGATATAATCTGTGTCAAGTTTTCGCAACTGCTCCTCAAGGAACCGCCTGTAATCCTCTTTTTTCTTGACAAGCCACGTCGGAACCTTTGTTGAAACATATACTCTGTCCCTGTATCCCTTCAATGCTTTTCCTACTATATATTCATTATTTCCGTGAGAGTAGCCGTAAGCAGTATCAATATAGTTGACGCCGAGTTCAAAGGCCCTGTGAATGATCTTCAACGATTTTTCCTCATCCATGTACCACTTCCCGTCTTTTTCAAACTCGGGAAGTCTCATTGCTCCGAAACCTAATGCTGATATTTTAACGCAGGTTTTTCCAAACTCTCGGTACTGCATAACCCAATTTCTCCTCTCCTAATGCCTGGTTTAATCTCCAAAACTCACCCCTACACTTCTTGCGATGTTAACTAATTCACCTTGAGGAGGAACAGTCTTAAAACATTTTACCGCTTCCTCAAGGGGCACATAAGTTATTTCATTTCCCTTTAGGCTTACCATAACTCCGAATTTTCCTTCTCGCGCCATCTCAACCGCTGCAACACCGTACCTTGTTGAAAGAATCCTGTCGTAAGGAACAGGCCTTCCACCTCTCTGCAAATATCCAAGCACGGTTACTTTTGTATCAATACCTGTTATTCTCTCCAATTCTACCGCAAGTTTATTTCCTATACCTGCCGTGCAGTACAAATCAACACTTTCATCTGAAATTCCGCCTGGAGTTGTTTTGTCCTCTTTTGGTTTTGCGCCTTCCGCAACCACTACAATGCTGAAATGCTTCCCGACATTTTTTCTCTCCATTATTTTCTGAGCAACCCTGTTTATATCATAAGGAATTTCCGGTATCAGAATAACATCCGCTCCTCCGGCAATGCCGGCCTCAATTGCGATCCAGCCTGCTTCTTTCCCCATAACTTCAAGTATTATTACCCTATGATTGGACTCAGCTGTTGAGTGCAGCTTATCAATGGCATCCGTGGCTGTTTCAACGGCTGTCATAAACCCAATTGACATCTCTGTAGCCGGGAGCTCATTATCTATAGTCTTTGGAACTCCAATAACGTTCAGGCCTTTTTTGGAAAGTTCCCATGCGCTTTTAATGGTTTTTCCACCGCCAATTATCACCATGCAGTCAATTCCAAACATTTTCACATTTTCAATAGCCCTGTTGGACATGTCTCTGTATTCTACCTGTCCGTCTTTTTCAAGCATAAAATTAAAAGGGTCAACTTCTTCTGACGTACCAAGTATGGTGCCTCCTTTATCCAGAATGCCTGACACATCGTCCGGTTTGAACTTAATAAAATTGCTTAATACCAGGCCTTTATAACCGTTCTTGAACCCGATTACATTATACCAGTATTTGATCATGGCTGTCTTTACCACTGCCCTCAGGACAGCGTTCAATCCCGGGGAATCGCCTCCGCCTGTAAGAACTCCAATAGTTTTAATCATACACATACCCTCTTTCTGCAACCAAGGATATTTTTATTTCATGTTTTTAATAATTGATATTATAAATTCGGCAGCTTTAACCATATCATCTATACAGATTTGCTCTTCCACACTGTGGACTTTATTCATCCCAACGCTTACATCTACCGCTTTTATGCCTTTGCCGCTTATAATATTCGTATCGCTCCCTCCGCCTGTTGCTTCAAGTTTCAGTTCAATTCCGATGTCGTCTGCCGCTTTCCTGGCAACTGATATTATGTCGTCTGATTCATCCACTTTAAAGGAAGGATACACCATTTCATACTTAAAATCAACAGCGCCGCCGTACTGTTTTGCAGCATCAAGAAAGCATTTCTTCATGTGTTCCGTCTGTTCGCGGAGCTTTTGCTCATTTCTGCTCCTTGCTTCACCCTTTATGACCACCTTGTCACATATTATGTTCGTGGCCTGCCCTCCGTTTATAACGCCTATATTTGCCGTAGTCTCCTCATCAATTCGTCCAAGTTTCATCCCCGATATTGCGCTTGCGGCAATCTGGATCGCACTGATGCCTTTTTCCGGCTCAACTCCTGCATGGGCGGCTTTGCCCGTTATTACAACATCAATCTGATTCTGCGAAGGAGCATCAACAGCTACAGTACCTATTGGACCCCCATTATCCATTACAAAACCATACTTTGCATATATTTTGCTATAATCAAGGTTTTTGGCGCCAAGGAGGCCACACTCCTCTGCTACCGTAAAGACAACCTGTATGTCGCCGTGTTCTATATTATTTTCCTTTATAACTCTTAATGCTTCAAGTATGCACACTATGCCTGCGACATCATCACCGCCTAGGACAGTGGTTCCGTCTGTCCTTATAATATTGCCGTCAACAACAGCCTTTTTGCCTTTTCCAGGTGTAACTGTATCCATATGTGCCAGGAAAAGTACGGCAGGCACATTTTTTGTTCCCTTTATTGTACAAATGAGGTTGCCGGCATTTCCTCCTATGTTTTTGGCAGCACCATCCTCATAAACATCAAGCCCCATTTGTCCCAGTATGGATTTCAGTGTGTCGGCCATGTGCCTTTCCTGCAACGACAGGCTGTCAATCTGCACAAGTTTTACGAATTCCGAGACCATTCTTTCCCTGTTTACCATTTATATCACTCCCATGCATATCTGGTAAGCTTGCCTTTGTCCACCAAACCTTTGAATCCATGCTGTCTTAGTGCTTCATAAACAATT
Organism: Clostridiaceae bacterium; assembly: GCA_012840535.1. Lineage (GTDB taxonomy): Bacteria > Bacillota > Clostridia > Acetivibrionales > DUMB01 > DULF01. The sequence goes on along the minus strand of DULF01000185.1, from coordinate 3,065 downwards.
ATAGCTACTGAATTTGAGAGGTTTAAAGACCGTATTCCTTCTTTCATCGGAATGCGGATACAAAAGTCCTTATTCTCCTTTAGAAGTTCCTCGGGAAGACCGGCAGTTTCCTTTCCGAAAACTATAAAACAGTCTTCGGAATAACTCACTTCCGCATATGATTTTAACGCTTTGGTAGTTGAGTAGTAAAAAACCGAGTTGCTGTATTTATTTTTAACTTCATTAAAGCTGTCATAATACTGTATATTTACCCAGTCCCAATAGTCAAGGCCTGCTCTTTTCAAATATCTATCTTCTACCGAAAATCCCAAGGGTCTTACAAGATGCAGATTTGCGCCAACAGCAGCACAAGTCCTGGCAATGTTTCCGGTATTTTGCGGGATTTCCGGCTCAACCAGAACTATATTTAAAGACAAATGTTTCCCTCCTGATCTAGTTGTATATTTCTTACATTATAGCATGTTAATTGAGATTAAACAAAAAATGATGGTTTAAACCATCATTTTCATTATGCCCCTTACACCTGTTAAAAAACTTTTTTTGCAAACCCAGACACTGCAAAAGCCAAATTTTTCTGTTTCGTCCATGCATCCATCATATCAGTTCTCAACTGAGATGTCAATTTCAACAACATTTCCGTTATCCAGAATAAGCGGTATGCATATTATTTTTAGTCTATCCGATGATACTTGCATATTTTCTCCCATCAAAAGAGAAGGGGGCGTTATTTCTATGGAAATTCCTCTATTAAACAGTATTGTTGCAGCATTGCCCAGAATCATATTCGCCATTTCTGAAACTGCGCTTCTTGACATTTCGTCCAATTCGGTTACAGGTATACCACCCATCATGTTTGAAGCAATATCCATTGCAACGGATTTACTCATGGAGAATATTGCCTGTCCCCTCATTTTTCCGGTTAATCCGACAATAATTACTATACTGTCACTTTTATATGGCGAATTTTTTAAATATACTTTCCCCAATTTAACATTAAGCCCTGCAATCTGTTTTAACACTGTCTGGCTTGCTTCAATAAAAGGGTTAATGTACTCAACATTCATCCTTGAATTCCACCTTCAACAATATTGCTATTTTCTTTGCTATTTTTGCTATAAATTATAGCTATTAACTGTTAAAACAAACATAGTATTACCTATTCTAGATAAACGAAAAAAATCCTTCTTTTTATTTGTATTTTTTTAATATTCTCGACAATTTCAGTACTAATTCAGCTAAAAACGGCCTTTTAATTCTTATTGCTTTCGCAGGACATAACTCTTGGCAGCAATAACACCGTATACACTTTTCCAGTTCTACCAAAGGTTTTTTGTTGTCGACTTTTATAACATTTGCAGGACAATTCTTCTGGCATTCAAGACATCCTACACACTGCTCATATATAAAATCGGGTCGTGGCTTCATTAAATTAACAAATATTTTGAGCAATCCCCTGTTAAAAAACTGTACCGCCCTTAAATTATCTATCTGCGGAATGTTAAAATCCTTTACCAGTACTTTGTTTAGCTCCTCACCGGTTATTTTTATGTTTTCTTCCCCGTTTAGCAAACCTCTATCCACAGCTTCCCTTATAACAGGCACATCCAATGGATTCTTCCCTATTACACTTAATGCCGTGTAATCCAATTCAAATGCGTTTTCGGCTGCCAATATGAGACCTATATGTTTGGGATCGCCTGCCGTAGGCCCCGCTCCTTCCATTCCTATTACAGCATCCATAATATTTAACACGGGTTTAGCGCTAAGAAAAATATCAATAATAGCGTTTGCAAACTCGCTGTAATCAGGCATTCTGAGATGGTATTCGGCTTTTAGGACTCCATGAACAGCTCCAAACATATTCTTTACCGCTCCGGTATAAACCATCTGGCCGTGAGTTTTCAGTTTTGGAATATTTATTATTACATCTGCGTCTGCAATGCATTTTAGAATTGTAACCTTTTTGAGGTATTTTCCTTGAGGATTGTCAACTTCTGACTCAGAAAAATCAAAATTCAGTGTTGCGCCTGATTCCTGAGCTGCTTTCTCAATACCACACACATGATAAATTCCGTTTAAAGCTTTTGGAGTAAAGAGACCTCCGGGACTGTCTGCAATTATTACTTTTCCGCCGGCTTTTTGCACTATAGAAGAAACAGCTTGTACCACAGATGGATGAGTTGTAGCTGCATCCTGGGGTTTTTTCTTCATAACGAGGTTAGGCTTTATCAGTACTTTCATTCCCGGCTTTATGTATTTTTCTACTCCCCCAAGTCTCTCAAAAGATTTTTCTATTGCTCTTGTTACCGTGTCAATGTTATAGTCCGGACATTTTTCTATTGAAACCACGCCCATGTTTCTCATCCTTCCGTGTCCCTAAATATAAGTAATCTACAACCAATTTTAAATGAAATATGTTTTTTCGTAAAGAGAAGAGGGGGACAGTCCTGCACTTTTTGCAGAAAAAAAGTAAAAGGGACATTCCTGCACTTTACTCAGAAAACGTGAAAAAAAATAAAAAAAGAACTGTACGGCTTGCATGAGTACAGGCTTTCAATATCCTCTACTAAATGTTAAAAGTACAGGACTGTCCCTTAACTTTTTCCCAAAAATGAAAAAAGTGCAGGAGTGTCCCTCCTACATCCCGCTTCTTTTTAGAATTTCTTTCAGGGCTTTTGTGGTGATGGGCGCTCCTTTTGATATTTCATCATTGAAATCCATCTTCCCCGGATCACCAATGCCGATTATCAAACCGTGCTTAATCTTTTTCAGTATACTTAGTGTGTCGCCACAAATCTTCTTGCTGTGCACGTTGTTTCCATATTTGTCAACAGCATCTTCAATAATATTGCCTTCCTTTGTTATGGAACACGTCACATCCACGCCGTTGCAGTCTTTTTCGTTGGAAGAAACAGCTAATATGCCCAGAACGTCCAATCTTTCGTCCTTCAATATTGATTCCATTGCTGCTTCACCAGGTCCTTTGCCCTTTTTCCCTCTGTCATCCACCATTACCACAACGGGGTCGTGTTCCGCCTCCATTATTCTTTTAATTATCTCCTGTC
>DULF01000184.1 GCA_012840535.1 Clostridiaceae bacterium | reverse complement strand
TTTGCCATTCCAAACTTTTCCCTCGGTTTCAGCCTGAGAGTAATAAGGTTTGCTTATATATTCCTTGGGGCGTTGGCAGGATTCCTTGGAATTGCTCTTGGAATGTATATCCATGGGTTAATGTACGTAAGCGCTGGTTCATTTGGTGTACCGTTTACAGCGCCTTTTGCACCTGTAATGTCCACTCCTGTTAAGGATACTTTAACAAGGCCACCGGTATGGCAACAGGAGAAAAGGCCTGACTACCTTAATACCAAGGACAACAGCAAACAACCGCACATCAGCAGAGAATGGATAAAGAGGGATGAGGAGGATTCGGGTGAAGAATAAGAGAGCCTTTGGCAATTGGGAAATTATATGTGCATTATTAACAGTTATCAGCACGCAGATATTTCTGAATTTTCCGCGCTTAATGGCTGAAACCGCGGGCACTGCCGGCTGGCTCCTTATTATTTACGTATCTGTTATTGTTTTTATACTTTTTGCAATAATATCAAAGTTATACGAAAAGTTCGAGGGAATGGATATCCTTGATATAAGCGAATATATTGCAGGAAATATTGGAAGAGTATTGGTAGGAACTATTCTTCTGGCATACTTGGTATTTATAATATCGGTGGTGCTGAGGGAATTTGGAGAGGATTTAAAAATTATAACCTTAAGGTTATCACCGATAAGTTTTGTCATGTTCTTTTTTTTGGCAGGCATGATTATCAGCGCATTTTTTGGTCCCGAAGCGATTATAAGAATTGGAGTATTAACTGTGCCAGTTACTTATGTCGCCTTTGTAATCATTTTAGTAGGAGTGCTGCAGTATAGTGACATTTCAAGGATAATGCCCTTGCTGGGTTTTGGGCCGAAGAGCATATTTATTGGTGGTTTTCCTAGGATATCAATTTACTCAGGTTTAATTCTGTTGTTCATTTTTACTCCTTTCATTAAATCGCATAAAGATTTTAAAAAGATCGGATATATTTCCATAGGACTGTCGGCAATTAATCTTACGGTTAGTACCCTGGTCTTCCTTCTTGTATTTCAGTATCCAACCGCAACTGAAAACTTTCTTCCAATGTTTCAGCTTGCATGGCTGATAAATTACGGAAGATTTTTTCAAAGAGTGGAATCGTTTTTTGCGCTTTTATGGATAAGCTCGGCCCTCCATTATTTAAGTATTGGTTTATTCCTGATTCTTTATGTTTTTAAAAAGACTTATAAAGTTGAATATTATAAGCCATTAATCATGCCTTTTGCCGTTATACTTTTTACCGCAAGCCTTTTTCCCAAAAACCTTGTTGAAGCCATTGAGCTCGAAACGAAAATTTTCAGGAATGTTGCATGGGTTGTTGTATTTGGATTGCCCATTCTTTTACTCCTGATTGGAAACGCAGTCAGAAAAAGTCCTGTAAAGGGAGGAGAAAAAAATGAGAAAAGGTAATTGGCTGTTTAAGACAATCGGCATTGCCTTATTAGCATTGTTTGCTGCTACTTTACTTGCGGGTTGTTACGACAGCAGGGAAATAGATGATATGGCTTATGTAGTATCATTAGGGCTGGATAAAGGCAAAACCAACGCACTGAGATTAACAATACAAATTGCTATTCCCGTAGCTACAGGCGCTGGGAGTAGCGGCAATGAAGGAGGCGGAGGAGGGGAAGGGAGCGATTCCAGTTTTATTACGACTATAGAAACGCCAACACTTTATTCCGGACTTAACATGGCAAACAATTATATCAGCAAACAGCTTAACATGTCTCACGCAAAGGTTATTGTGATATCTGAAGAAATTGCAAGAGAAGGGGTACAGAGATACGTTAATGCAATAATGCGGGGCAGGGAGTTCAGGGGCAATATGTTTGTTCTTGTCTCCAAAGGCAAGGCAGAAGAATTCATAAAGGAGACAAAGCCAAAGTTCGAAGTTAATCCTGCAAAGTATTTTGAGTTAAATTTAATGAGCTATAGGTACACAGGTTTTATTGCAAACACACAGTTAATAAACTTTTACCTTCAGGAAAAATGTACTTGCTCACAGGCTGTTGCTATACTTGGAGGAGTTAACAGGTTTCAATCAGCCGAGGACTTTGACCTTAATGGTTCCACCTATCTTGAAAAAGGGAAACCATTCCCTATGGAAGGCGATTTCATTGCAGGTGAAGTGCCAAGAATAGGAATGATAAAAAGTGAATTTATGGGTTTGGCTGTTTTTGACGGCGACAAAATGGTAGGAGAATTGGATGGAGAGGAAGCCAACTACTATTTAATGTTAACAGGGAAATATGAAAACTCATTCTTTACGGTGCCAGACCCCCTTGTAAAAGACTACTTCGTTGTTCTGAGCCTCAAAACAAGCAGACCGCCTGAAAGAAAAGTAACAATGTCAGGAGATATACCTCATATATCGGCAAAGGTAAAGCTTGAAGCTGACATATTGTCAATCCAGAGCGGAAAGAACTATGAGGATCCAAAGAATGTGCACTTGTTGGAAGCTGCAACTGAAGAATATATTAGAAACAGCATGCAAAAGCTTTTATATAAAACAAGCAAGGAACTTAAAACAGATATTTTTGGTTTTGGGAAAAGCATTAAAGGCACATTCTTGACATGGCAGGATTGGATTGACTTTAATTGGCTGGATAAGTATAAAAATGCAACATTTGATGTTTCAGTGGATTTTAAAATCAGAAGGCCGGGATTAATGATACGTTCAACACCTATATACAGTTCAGAAGGAATGATGTATGATTGAAAATGACGTTTGAAATAATAATAGCTTTTATCGCATTAGCATGGATCTTTTTGTATACAACAAGTTATGGTGTCTGGGTGTGGAAAAAAAAGAATATATTGGGCGCCATAGCGGTCTTCCTTGTTGCTGTTGCCGCACTGGTGTTTCCGGTTTATTTCATAATTGCTACCCGATAACTATTAATAACATAATGACAAGTGTTTTACAATACTATAAAATCATAAATGTGTATGGTACAATTTAACTTAGAGGTGATTTTTTTGATGAAAAAATTGATGATTTTATGTATTGTAGTCGCATTACTGTTATGTTCTTGCAGCAGAAAAAACGAAAGCAGCAATGTTGACAACATTACTGAAAACGGTTCTGAGGTTACTCTGCCGTCAGATAAAGCCGGTACGGAGGAAAATCCTGATGAAACCGGAAATGCTGCTGAGGATACTAAAACAGAGGAAACTAAAGAAAACATGGAAGAAAACGAAAAAGGAGACGTAATTAAAAGCCTTGAAGATGATTTAAATAAAGATGGTGAAAATGAGATAATAGAAATAATTCAAGTAACCAGCAAAGGAGAAAACGGGGAAGGTACCGAAGAAGTTGAAGGAAAAATAAGAATAAAAGACAAAAGCAATGTCAGGGAAAAGACTTTTGTAAAGAAAGCTCAAGGTTTTACAGGATTAATGCGTGACATGTCAATATCAGACCTTGATGGTGACGGTTATAAGGATATTTTCATTATTATACCGGAAACAGGCAATACCTTTTCTCTTAGTTATTTTTATATTTACAGCTACAAGCTTGATAAATCGTATTTATTTAATACTGACAACAAGCTTGCGGAATTCTGTAAAGGTTTTAAGTTTACATATAAGGGCAGAGGAATGCTGAACATTGAAAATGATACATACGGCTTCAAAGTTACGGTTAATCTTGCTGAAACAGGTATATTTCCCATTTCTGATGACGAAGCAGGCATACAGTATAATAATTCATGGGTTGAACCTATGCCAACTGAAATAGGTCCTTCATCAAAACTCACGCTTGTGGATACAGGTGATGGCGCTGAAATAGCAGTGCCGCTTCCGGTTTTCGGAGCATCCGTATCCAATGTTATTGGTGAAGTGGACTTGTTTTACAGTGTTAATAAAGATTTCGAACCCGTCATGAAGAGGTTTGAGATTCATTTGCTGGATATGGGCAAAAAGGTTAAAGTTGGGGAATGGATTATAAAGCAATAGCAGTAAGGCTTAAAATTATTCGGAAGAAAAGCTGGGCAACTGATTGAAGACATAAAAAGCCGTCAACCTTGTATGGTTGACGGCTTTTTCTCTGGCAGGGGAGACAGGACTCGAACCTGCAGCCGACGGTTTTGGAGACCGCTACTCTACCAATTGAGCTACTCCCCTACGGGACTATCTTATTGTACAACAGCAAATAAAATATGTCAATGGGTTAAAAGTGCAAAATTTAATATCAGTTTTGTAAATTTTATGCTATTATATTAAAATAATACCATGCGTTTTTATATTACGCTTTATATTATTATATGATTTTTATGTAAATTTGTGAATTATACCATGTATGTTGACAAGGAGGTAAATATGAACATAAAGCTTGGTTTTATTGGGGCGGGCAATATGGGCTCCGCATTGATAAAAGGTATTGCAAAGTCAGGCTTGATTTTTCCTGAAAATATTTATGTATTTGACAAGCAGGCACAAAAGACTGAAGAACTTAAAAAGCTCTATAGTTTGAATATTATGAGAAGCAGCGGGGAAGTGGTGCAAAACTTGAACATTATAATACTTGCAGTAAAACCCAATATTGTCAAGGAGGTTCTTGAACAGTGCAAGGATTTTTTTGACGATAAAAAACTTTTGGTTTCTGTTGCTGTAGGGATTCCTATAAAATTCTACAAGGATATTCTCGGCAGCGACAGGAAAATAATAAGGACAATGCCAAATACGCCTGCCCTGGTAGGTGAAGGTATGACATTGGTTTCATTTGACAACAATATTGAGGAAACTGATATATATACAGTAGTATCTCTTTTTGAAACAGTAGGGAAAGTAGAAATTCTGGATGAGAGTTTAATGAGCGAGGTCACGGCCCTTACTTCAAGCAGCCCCGCTTATGTGTTTATGTTTATTGAGGCAATGGCTGACGCGGCGGTTTTATCCGGGATACCCAGAGATATTGCATACAGGCTTGCTGCCCAGGCTGTCCTTGGTTCTGCAAGAATGGTGCTCAATACAGGAAAGCATCCGGGAGAACTTAAGGATCAGGTTTGCTCCCCGGCAGGCACTACAATAGAAGCTGTTGCTTCACTTGAAAAAAACGGCTTCAGGTATGCAATCATTGAGGCTATGAATGAATGTACAAGAAAAGCCAGAGAAATAGGTAAGAAATATGGTTAATAACCCAAAGAGGCAAAGGAGATGGCATGAAAAAGGTTGAAATATACACAGACGGAGCTTGTTCAGGGAATCCGGGTGCCGGAGGATGGGGGGCGATTTTAAAATACGGCGCCCATGAAAAAGAAATATCAGGTTTCGAGGAAAACACAACAAACAACAGGATGGAGCTGATGGCAGCTGTTGAGGCTCTTAGAATGCTTAAAGAGCCTTGTGAGGTTGAGCTGTATAGTGACAGCGCATACCTTATAAACGGCTTTACAAAGGGGTGGGTTGAAAAGTGGAAGGAAAATGGCTGGACAAATTCAGAAAAGGTGCCTGTAAAAAATATTGAGCTATGGAAAAGTCTTGATGAATTAAGCAAAATACATAAGATTAAATGGATAAAAGTCAAGGGGCACTCAGACAATGAATATAACAACAGATGCGATAAGCTGGCTACCGATAGAATAAAACAGCATAATAAGGAGTTAAGCCTATAATTCTTTTGTCATATGCTCAAGGAATTCCTTTACCGTTGTAAATTTTTCTGACAGTTCCTTAAGCTGTTTTATTACATCATAAATTTTTCCATACATATAGAATTTTTCTCTGTAAACCAATTGAAACATAAATTTCCACCTGCCCATAATATAACAAACAATTAGTATAATTATATACATGAATGGACAGAGTTATAACAAATCTGGAAATAAAGTTTTAAGTGATAAAAGGAGAGATAATGCAAATATGAATTATGAGGAAAAAACAGTAGGTAAAAAACAAATTTATAACGGCAACATTATTAAGGTTGAATGCCTTACAGTTACATTGCCTAATGGTGAGGAGAGAACAAGAGATTTGGTGCTTCACCCCGGAGCATCGGTAATAATCCCTGTAAGCGTTGACAATGAGCTCTACATGGTGAGACAATACCGTAAGCCAATAGAGAAAGTATCACTGGAGATACCCGCCGGAAAACTTGATGCGGGCGAGGACCCGGAAACATGCGCCAGAAGGGAATTGAAAGAAGAAACCGGTCTCACTGCAAAAAACATGAAACATGTTATAAGCATACACAGTACACCCGGATTCTGCAACGAAGTATTGCATATGTTTCTTGCAACGGGACTTGAGGAAGGAGAATCCAGTGCAGACGAGGACGAATTCATATCTTGTGAAAAAATTAAAATAGACAAACTGGTGGATATGATTTTCAGGCATGAGATAACAGATGCAAAGAGTATTATCGGAATTTTAATAGCTGAAAAGTATATATCCGGCAAGTTGGACATTTGAACATGACAACGCAAATTAAAGCCATGTCGTAAAGAGTTTACTGTAAATTGAGCATAATTGTAATTTTTTCCTTAATTCAAGCATAAGAATCAATATATAGGTGATATGTTTATGCTTGAGTAAAGGGGATTTGCTTTGCTGCGTAAAATACGGGAAATTATTGTAAAACACATTAAGAATAATTCAAACAGGTATTTTCTTCTGTTTATGGCATTTGTCGTAGGAATATCAGCAGGCGCTTTTACGGTAAACGGACTGAGCTCAATACAAACAGAAGAACTAAACGTTTATTTCCAGGGTTTCCTGCAACTGCTTGACTACCAAACTATTGACAGTAATGAACTTATAAAAATCTCACTCATGGAAAATATGAAAATAGTAGGGGTTTTGTGGATACTTGGCGTAACAATTATTGGAATCCCGTTTATTTATTTAGCAATAGGCATAAGAGGATTTATAACAGGTTTCAGTTCAGGATTTATAATAAAGTCTTTAGGATTTAAAGGTGTTTTATTTACCTTGCTTGCATTGCTTCCGAAAGAAATTTTTATTGTTCCGTGCATTATCGCACTAGGGGTGAACGGTATCAACTTCTCACTAAGCATAATTAAAAATAAGTCGATAAAGCGCTTATCGAAAGAGAATTTGAAAAGAGGTTTTATTGCTTATTGCTTTACCACGGTGCTATATAGTTTGCTGATTTTTGCAGGCATACTTGTTGAAGTCTTTATCACTCCTGTTTTTATGAGAATGATTACACCAATTATTACTAATTAGTGTATAATTATGGGAAATAATGTTAACAATAAATACGTGTAGATGTATTTCTTTATAAACAAGAAAACATATACAAAAAAAGTTAAAAATTACTGGGTTATTGAAGGAATTTTAACAGAATTGAAGAATTATGTAAATATTTTAGACTATTTTACACCGAGCCGAGCTTAGAATTAAGAACCTTTATGTTTATAAAATTTATATAAATGAGAATGATTAAACCTAAAAAAGAAGGAGTAGTTGAAAATGGAAGCATTAGTGCAAAAATTTATTAACTTCTTGGAAAGGGATAAGCGCCTTTCTTTAAATACTTTACAATCGTACAGAAGAGATATAGAACAATACCTGACCTATTTACGGGAAATCAACCTTAATAACATATCCAATACAAACAAAGCAACGATTATAGCTTATTTACTGCATTTACAGAAAAAAGGCAGAGCAACTTCCACGATATCACGTAATCTTGCATCATTAAGATCGTTTTATCAATACATATCAAAGAATAAAATTATAGAGCATGACCCAACACAGGAACTCGAGTCCCCAAAGGTTGAAAAGAAACTTCCTCAAATTCTTTCAACCCAGGAAGTGGAGCTTTTGCTGGAACAGCCCAAGTGTGTTGATTTAAAGGGTTATAGGGATAAGGCCATGCTGGAATTGCTTTATGCCACAGGTATAAGAGTGTCAGAGTTAATCAACCTCGATTTGTCGGATGTTAATCTTGAAATGGGATTTGTCAGGTGCAATAAAGGTTCCAGGGAGCGCATGATTCCAATTGGGACTATAGCAATTAACGCTCTGAAGGATTACATAAACAAGGCCAGGAACCTGTTGGTCGCCAGCAGCGATGAAAAAGCCTTGTTTGTCAATATTAACGGCAAAAGACTAACAAGGCAGGGATTCTGGAAAATTATCAAGCAATACAAGAACCAGGCAAAAATAAACAAAGATATAACTCCCCACACTTTAAGACACTCTTTTGCAGCTCATCTCCTGGAAAACGGCGCTGATTTAAGATCGATCCAGGAGATGCTCGGACACTCCGACATATCATCAACCCAAATATACGCTCAACTTGCAAAAAACAGAATAAAAGAGATTTATAAGAAAACTCATCCAAGAGCATAAATATGAATCGATACTGGTTTAACATGTTGCGCCAGTTGCCGGATAAGAAAATATTATGCACGAATTAAATTATTTTGAAAGATTAATATTCAGTCCAATGTGGTAAAATTGTAGGGAAGGTTATTTTAATCCCTGCAATTTTTTTGCTTCCTATTGAAAGGAGGATATGTATGAAACGTGTAATAATAATTGTAATGGACAGCGTAGGTATCGGAGAGCTTCCGGATGCCGGAAAATATGGTGATGAAGGGAGTAATACCCTTGGAAACATATCAAGGCATGTTCCAGGGTTTAAACTGCCAAATCTTGAAATGCTGGGACTAGGGAGTATAGATGGAATAACAGGTATTAACAAGTACCCAAAAGCTATAGGTTGCTATGGCAGAATGATTGAAAAATCAGCAGGAAAAGATACAACAACAGGTCATTGGGAAATAGCAGGAATAATACTGGATAAACCTTTTCCTGTTTATCCGGATGGTTTCCCGGATGAGATTATAAATAAATTTGAGAAAGCGATAAACCGTAAGGTTCTTGGCAATGTTGCCGCGTCAGGGACGGAAATAATAAATGAATTAGGACAACAACACATAATGACGGGTTATCCTATTGTTTACACATCAGCAGACAGCGTGTTCCAGATTGCCGCCCATGAAGAAATTATTCCTGTGGAGGAACTTTATGAAATATGCAGGATAGCCAGGGAGATTTTAAAAGGCGAACATGCTGTCGGAAGAGTAATTGCAAGGCCCTTTGCCGGCTCGGAAGGAAAATTTGTGAGGACTGACAGGAGGCGTGATTTTTCACTTAAACCTATAAGAAAAACCGTACTGGATTATGCCTCAGAGAACGGTTACAAAGTGAAAGCAGTCGGGAAAATCAAGGATATTTTCGGTAACCAGGGTATAACGGACTCAGTTCACACCCACAATAATATGGATGGTGTCAATAAGACAATTGCATATATGAAAGAAGAATTTGAAGGGATTATATTTACGAATCTAGTTGACTTTGACATGCTTTACGGTCACAGAAACAACGCGGAAGAATATGCACGCGCATTGATGGAATTTGACTCAAAAGTGCCGGAGCTGCTTAACTACCTGAAACGGGACGATATATTGATTATAACGGCTGACCATGGCTGTGACCCTACCACGGCAAGTACCGACCACTCAAGGGAATATGTACCGCTGCTTGTTTACGGAGAAAAACTTAAAAAAGGTGTAAACCTTGGCACAAGGCAAACTTTCGCAGATGTTGCCGCAACTGTGGCCGAATATCTGGAATTGCCATATACCGGAGCAGGTACAGGATTTTATAAAGATATTATGTTATGACGATGTTTGGCGATGGCATAAGCAAAACATACATATACTCCCGCTTTAAAGCATAATTATATACTAAAAACATGCTTTGTTCTTATTGCTTACAGGTTCTATTGCATATCGTGAAGTATGATGGGGAGTGGTTGTGTGTTTAGAAAAGCTTTCGCCAGTATTGTGTTAGTTGTCCTTTTGTTTACGTTTATGTTGCCTATAACAGCTTATTCGATTGAGGATGATAGCGATTATGCTGCAGAAGTTGTATCAAAAATAGCGGATGAGACAAATGTGCTTGATTTAAAGGCAAAATCAGCAATATTAGTGGATGCAAATACAGGAACCGTGCTTCTGGAACACAACAGTCATGAAAGAATGTCTTTGGCTAGCGTGACCAAGATAATGTCCATGCTGCTAATCATGGAAGCAATAGACAGTGGCAAGTTGAAATACGAAGATAAAGTTCCTGTTTCAGAGCATGCTTCCAGCATGGGAGGAACCCAGGTCTGGCTTGAACCCGGCGAGGTATTTACTGTGGAAGAAATGCTGAAAGCAGTCGTTATACGTTCAGCAAATGATTGTACCGTAGCGTTGGCTGAAAAAATAGCAGGAAGTGAAGAAGCTTTCGTGGATATGATGAACAAAAGGGCGAAGGAACTTGGAATGAACGATACAAATTTTCTTGATTGTACGGGACTTGCTGAAATCGAGAATGACGGACATTATAGTTCTGCATATGATATAGCAATAATGTCAAGGGAGTTGTTAATGAAGCATCCAGATATAACAAAATTCACAAAAATATGGCAAGCTAACTTCAGAGAGGGAGTAGAGGGGAAAAAGCCTGTTTCACTTGACAACACGAACAAACTAATAAGGTTTTATGAAGGAGCTAATGGTTTAAAAACCGGTTATACAAGGAAGTCAGGCTACTGTCTTGCCGCATCGGCTAAAAGAAATAACCTGCAGTTAATAGCGGTTGTCCTGGGTGAACCGGATTCCAATACGAGATTTGCAGAGGCCAGGAAGCTTCTTGACCATGGGTTTGCGAATTTTGAAACTGCAAAAGTTAACGGGAAAGGTGAAGTGGTTCAGGAAGTTGTAGTTAAAAAGGGATTAAAAGAAAAAGTGAATGTCATTTTTGCGGATGATGTCTATCTTTTACTTAGAAAAGGAAATTTGGAACAGGTCACAAGAGAATTGAATCTTAATGCCGATATTGCCGCACCTATAAAGGCTGGACAGAAGCTCGGGGAAGTAATATACAGGCTGAATGAAATGGAAGTTGGAAAAGCGGATTTGGTGGCTGAAACCGAAGTAGAGAGAGCCACTTTTATCAGGCTGTTCTATAGAATGCTAATAAGGTGGTTTGCTATTGGAAGAAAATAACTACTAAAAATCCAGATTGATTTTTATGAATGAAAACAGCTGTGAGAAGCTGTTTTTTTTTATTGGTTTTGCTTTTAAAAAGACTGACGCAAAAAAAGATATTCGAGTGTTTTTAAAAATATACAAAAAATTTAAAAATACCTTGACAAGGAAAATTAAATATTTTATAATAAATTTAATCATTGAATAAATATATTGCAAATCAGATAACAAAGAACTCATCGGAGCACAATTTACAAAAGGTCGTTGAAATTTAAATTTGAAATATATTTTCAATAAATATCACGCATAAAATGGACTATTCATCGCAGTTGTGTTATTCTTTTATAAAATTTTATAAAAATTGAGGAAAGAGGTACATATCGTGAAAAACAGGGATGTTTCAATTCGTAAGGAAGACATTCTTTTCAGCCTCGAATTAATGGACATAAAAAAAGGTGATGTTCTTCTTGTCCACAGTGCACTAACAAGCATAGGTTTTGTCGAAGGAGGAGCAGATACGGTAATTGATGCGTTTCTTGAAGCAGTAGGGGAAGAGGGAACAATAGTAATGTCCACTTTGACGGGTTGGTTTTCACCTTTCGACCCGGTTTCAACACCATCAGCCGTGGGTCTAATATCAGAAAAATTCAGGCTAAGACCCAATGCGATGCGCAGCCTTCATCCTGTCCATTCGGTAGCAGCTATAGGCAAACATGCGCATTTTATAACTAAAGATCATGACAAATGCGAAACAGGCTGCGGCGAAGGCACACCTTACTTGAAAATCAGGGATTTAAACGGGAAGATAGTCCTTCTGGGTGTGGACATGGACAGAAATACAATGATGCATTCCATGGAAGAAGCCATCGATGCTGTATATTTGAGGACTTTAGATATTCCGGCCCCAACCTATATTGACGGATATAAAGATAAAACATTTACATTAAAAAAATTCCCTCCGGGGCATAGGGATTTCTTGAGGATTACGCCTTATTTGAGAAGAAAAGAGGCACTCATGGAAGGTAAAATCGGAAACGCAGTTGTCAAGGTGATAGACGCTGTAAAACTGTTTGAATACGGTCTTGAGATTCTTAAAGAAGATCCTATGTTATTTATATGCCATAATCCTAATTGCAACTCGTGCCATTGGTCAAGAAAGCTATACAACAAGGAAACAATCGACCTGTCGCGATATGAGGGAAATGGCTGTGTTGACAATACTTGCGAGATATGTGTCATATGACCTATGCTTTATGAATTTTACAGGGGGTAAATTATATGTATAACTTCAGCGTATGCATCAGCGATGATATTGCGAAAAGTTTCGAACAAAAACTCCAGGTCTGTACGCAACTCCTTATCCATAACATTGAGATAGATGAAAAATTTGATGGGAAAGCGCTTGTAGAATTGAACGGGGATGAAATTGAAACCTACCGTAACATGTTGATTGCAAACAGTAAAATAATTGCGTGTTATTCATGTTCTGAACCGGTAAATAATTTTGATTACTATAAAGTTCTTTTTAGGAAAGCTCATTTATTAAATATAAAAAGTATTAATGTAAAAAATCCATATGACTCCTCCGTCTATAAGAGCGCGGAGGAATTTGTCCGGAATTTCGGGAAAATTGTTCATTCCGGTGAAAGCTTTGGCATATACGTACTTGTTGAAAACCAAAGCGGCACAAATCTGGCTGAAGACAGCCAAATTACAAAAATATTCAAACTTGTCAATAACAAATATCTCGGTTTGGTTTTTAATCCTTTGGAATTTGTTAAACTAAAGAGGCATCCTTTTTTCCACGTGTTCTATTACAGCAAGCTGAAAAACGATATTTGCTTCTTAAGAATTAATGACGGATTGTATGTAGACGGCAGAGCTGTTTTCCCCGGTGAAGGAAACGCAGAGATAAAGGAGTTGGCATCAATACTCTTGTCGCGCAGTTTTAACGGATACTTCTCCTTTACTCCATACCTGGAAAACATGGATTTGGATGCATATGAAAAGGTCATTGGCAGATTTAAAAAGATGCTGACGGAGATATGATACCGGAAATTGTCTGCTCCACTTATCCCTGCTATTCCATGAATCTAAGCAATAGATAAATTCCCTGAATCACAGCAACAGATAATTCATAACATATAATCTTTAATTAATTTATATATTAAATAAATAAATTAATATTCAAATAAAGAGGGGAGGTATCTGTCATTTATTGACAGTCATGCAGATATTGCAGTAGCGTGCGCAAATGCCAAAAGGCACATACTGATTGAAAAACCATTGGCTACAACAAGAGAAGATGTATACCGTTCACAACTTGATTCAAATGATTACAGATGAAAAAGTAACCACTCCTGATGTCCTGGTGAGAAATTATGTTTTTCAAAATGCAAGGGGTTTGCTTATGAAAGTATCAGAAGTTTTATAGATAAGCTTTACAGCAATGAAGAGTTTTATGTAACTATAAAAGATGCTGCAAATGTATCTCTTGCGATTCTATCTATTTTTGAATCAGCTGAAACCGGACTGCCGGTAGAGGTTGAATTGCTATAAAATAATTTTTTCAAGATAGATATAGCACGTTAAATATAGGAGGTCACTATGTTAAAATGTTTTGATTTAACCGGAGAAGTTGCTATTGTCACCGGCGCTGCCAAGGGACTTGGAAGGGTATTTGCCAAAGCACTTGCCCAGGCAGGGGCAAATGTATATCTAATGGGCCATGGCGAAGAAGCAATGAAAGAGCTGGCAAAGGAGTTAAACGAGCTCGGAGTGCAATGTGCCTGGCGTTACGCGGAGATTACCAATAAGCAGGATGTTGAGGAATGCGTATCAGATTGCATAAACCGTTTCGGCAAGGTGGATATATTAATAAACAATGCCGCTGCGCCAAGAATAAATATTTCTCCCGAAGAAACCTCGTTAGAGCAATGGAACCGGGTAATAAACGTTAATATAACAGGTTGTTTCATTTGCGCTCAGGCTGTCGGAAAAGAAATGATAAAAAGGAGAAAAGGGAAAATAGTAAACCTTGCTTCGATTTCCGGCTTTATTATTAACAAAGGTGTACATGGTGGCTCCTATGATGTGTCAAAACTTGCTGTGGTTGCCCTTACAAAAGCATTGGCTGCCGAATGGGCAAAGTACAATATCAATGTTAATGCATTAGCTCCAGGTTATTTTCTTACAGATCCCAATAAGAAATTCTTCGAAAACGATCCTGACTTTTACAAGATGGCTTTGTCAATGATACCAGCACAGAGAATCGGTGATCCTGAGGAACTGGCTGGCGCTATAGTATTTTTATCTTCGAGCGCTTCCAATTATATGCATGGTTCCACGTTAATCATAGACGGAGGCTACACCATATGGTAATGATGCTGGCCGTCATACCAACAGCATATTAGTCAGCTAGTGCATTAAACTTCTTATAGAGCCATCATAACATACAGAAATTTTAACTTATTAAGGGGGAATTGTATTGGGAAATGTCATACTGGAAGTAAAAAATCTCAGCAAAACCTATTCAGGCATCACGGTTCTGAATAGCGTGTCTTTCAATTTGCGTGCCGGAGAAGTTCATGCACTGGTTGGCGAGAATGGAGCCGGTAAATCAACTATGATAAAAATTATAGCAGGCGTCGAGAAGCCTGATGAAGGAAGCGAGATTTACATCAATGGAAAAAGAGAAACACGTCTTACTGCAGCAAGGTCAATTCAGTTGGGAATAACCGTTATATATCAAGATATAAGTTTGTTCCCTAATCTTACAGTTGCTGAAAATATTTGTATAGAAAAAAACAAATTATTTATTGTAAACCGAAAAGAGATGAAAAGAATTGCCCAGGAAACTCTGGACACTATGGGAGTCAAGCTGGATCTCGATGCGAAGCTTGGAGATATCAGTATTGGAAAGCAACAGCTTGTAGCAATTGCCAGGGCTATTACATTTAAATCTAAGGTAATTGTCATGGATGAACCAACTGCAGCTCTTTCTAAAGCAGAAGTAGAAATGCTGTACAAAATTATTAAAACTGTAAAGGATAAAGGAATAGGGATTATTTATATATCCCACAAGCTGGATGAGGTTTTTGCAGTGGCAGACAGGATTTCCATACTAAGAGACGGTTATATGGTTGCTTGCGACGATGCTGAAAAATTTGACAATCAGAAACTTATAAACCTTATGGTAGGACGTGAGTTACGTTTCGTATCGATGCAGAATGAAGAAGGCGAGTCGGAAGAAACAGTTTTTGAGGTCAGAAACATGACCTGTGAGCCTTATTTCAGAAATGTATCGTTTAAAATTAATAAATATGAAATTTTAGGTTTGACAGGCCTGGTCGGCGCAGGCCGCAGTGAACTTGCGCAGGCAATATTTGGAATGATGAAGCCGCAGAGCGGAGAAATTTTTATTAACGGAAAAAAGGTGTACATAAAATCCCCGGAAGACGCCATATCAAAAGGCATAGGTTATCTTCCGGAAGATAGGAGAAAGCAAGGTCTTTTTCAAGGTCACAGCATGGCATGCAATATTTCTACGGTTACAATAAGCAGGCATTTAAACAAATTGGGATTAATATCAAAGAAAAAGGAGCTTCAAACAGCGTTAGCAAATATAAACAAGTTAAGTATCCGGCCAAACCTCCCCACAATCAATATAGAAAATATGAGCGGCGGCAACCAGCAAAAAGCGCTATTTAGCCGTTGGCTGGAAACAAATCCTAAAGTGCTCATTGTAGATGAGCCTACAAGTGGTATTGACGTAGGAGCAAAACTAGAGATACATAAGCTGTTAAGACAGCTTGCGAAATCAGGTGTTGCTGTAATTCTGATTTCTTCGGACCTCCCGGAAATACTTGCAATTGCGGACAGGATCCTTGTCATGCGCAAGGGCGATATTGTATATGAAACCGTGGCAGTAAATGCGACGCAGGAAAAAGTTATTGAAAAAGGACTTATGGGCTCGGGGAGGGAGATTGGATGAATTCTATTAAGAACCTGGTCAGGTCAAAAACCAGGGAAATAGCTTTAATTGTAGTTATTGTATTGATTAGTACAGTAGTTGCACTTATTTCAAAAGGATTCTTGAACATCAGGAACCTGACAAATATACTGAACAATAACGCAATTTTAGGAATTATGTCCATCGGAATGATGATTGTTATTGTAACTGGGAATATTGATGTTTCAGTTGGCGCGCAGTTTGCAGCATGTGTAATGGTAACAGCCGCATACGTTAAGATGACGGATGGCAATAACCCAATCCTGGCATTTATTATTTCGATGGCAACAGGAATTTTGCTTGGCATGTTTAATGGTTTCTTTATAGCGAAATTCAATATTCCGGCGATTATTGTCACACTGGGAACTCTAAGCATTATCCGCGGCGGTCTGATGCTTATAACAAATGGGTCCTGGATATCGGATCTAAAAGGAGTATTCATTAAAGTAGCCAATTATAAATTAGGCATTGTAACAGTATCTGTTTATGTATGGCTGTTTGTTATGCTTTTTACCTACTTGATGCTTTACCATACACGGATTGGACGAAGCATTGTTGCAGTAGGCGGCAATAAAAACGCAGCAGAGCGTATAGGTATCAACAGGTCTTTCGTATATATATTCTCCTTTGGATTTATGGGAGCTTTATCAGGTGTTTCGGCAGCGCTGTATGCTTCAAAACTTGCAATTGCCCAACCGACTGCAGGCATGGGAGTTGAAATGAAGTTGATTGCAGCAGCCGTTATCGGCGGAACAATGTTTACAGGAGGCATAGCCTCCATCTTTGGAACATTTTTGGGAACTGTGCTTTTCGGACTTATTGAAAATGCATTGGTTTTAACCAGGGTTCCTGTTTACTGGCAAAGCCTTGCAACAGGTGTTGTTCTAATAGCAGCAATAGTTTCTTCAGCATACCAGGCTAAGGAAAAACATGCAAAAGGCAGGCAACTAATAAAAGGAGGTGGCTTGCAATGATAAAGTTAAACAAAATGGCAAATAACAATGAAATGATTTTAGCCCTTTTTGCACTATTTCTGTTCATAGGGTTTTCTTTCTCCAGTCCATATTTCTTCAGGCTGGGAAACCTTATGCAGCTTACTGCTCAACTTGTTGAACTCGGTCTTATGACTCTGGCAATGTCAGCTTCTATCATTTCCGGAGGCATGGACCTTTCCATTGGAGCAATGGCAAGTTTATTTACAGTCCTGTTGGCTACTTTCATGGGGACTATGGGATTGCCAATGTGGATAGCGATTTTTATAACTTTTGTCGCTTCATTATTGTGCGGAATGCTCAATGGTTTTCTATGCGGCCACCTTAAAGTTAATGCAATGCTTGCCACTCTTGGAACACAAGCACTTTTTTCAGGTCTTGGCCTGGTAATATCAAAAGGTGTAACAATTCAATGTATTAACGAAAAATTCTTTTTCTTCGGGCAAGGACGAATAGCCGGGCATTTGCCTTTTCAAACCGTTATCCTTGTCATAACTGCTGTATTTTCAGTTATTCTAATATCCAAAACAAGGTGGGGAAGGCGCATTTACCTCATCGGAAGCAATAATGAAGCCGCAAAGTTCGCTGGTATCAATTACAAGAGCAATATTATGCTTGTATATATCTTTTCAGCAATAATGTCATTTATCTGCGCTATTGTAATTACATCACGCATATCTGGAGGACGTGCGGACGTAGCAGACCCATTGGTACTTCAAAGCGTTTCTGCTTCAGTATTCGGAGGTATTGCTATTACCGGCGGTTCCGGGAACATTCTTGGAGCAATGATCGGAGTTATCGTTTTTACACTGGTATCAAACGGAATGAATATGATGGGTGCCTCCCAGTTTTTACAGCAAGTCATTATTGGTTCAATACTGCTTCTGGTGTTAATGTTCAGGCAGCTAATAAAGAGGCAGTGACATAGAATAATATCAGCCGCTGTGTATTTACAACACGTTATGTGTTTTTTCAGACATTTATATTGTATTTATTCAGGCATTTATGTTTCATCCATTCAGAGCAGAATGCCTGTATGAATAAATAAAAATATCAAAGTAAGGAGGAAGATAACAACATGAAAAAGTTAAGACTTTTATTAGCCGTTATCCTTGTAATCGCGTTGACACTTAGTATTGCAGCGTGCTCGCAGGATTCAAAACAATCCGGGGATTCATCTTCTGCTACGTCTTCTGATTCTTCTTCGTCTACGTCTTCGTCTTCATCTTCGTCTTCATCTTCGGGAAAGTCCAAAGGCACTATAGCAGTCTTGAATTATGTGTCCAGCGCCCCTTACTTTATCTGCGGTGAGAAAAAAGCAAAGGATGCGGGTGCAAAGGCCGGCTATGACGTTATTTACACTGGTACTCCGGAAGTTGACACTCCTAAGTTTATCAGCCTTATACATGATATGATCCAGAAGGATGTTAAGGCTCTTGTAGTTGCGTCAGGCGATTCAACTTCAGTGGCACCTGTATTGAAAGAAGCCATGGCAAAAGGAATCATAGTTGTTTCCTGGGACCTGGATGTGCAGAGAGACGCACGTCACTGCTATGCAGGAATTATGGACCTGGCTGAACTGGGTGTTCCAATGGTTGAAGAAATGGTTAAAACAATTGGTGATGAAGGCGAATTTGCCATTATAACAGGAGTATTGACCAATGAATTTTTGCAGGCCAGAATTAATAGGATCCTGGAATACATAGAGGAAAAATATCCCAAGCTTGAATGTGTAGCCATTGAAGGTATGGATGAAGACCCTGAAAAGTGTTTTGCAGTTGCACAAAACATTATTGCGGCATATCCTAACATAAAGGCAATTATGAGCAATGTTTCCACTGGTCTGGGTCCGATTGGAAAAGCCATAGAGCAAGAAGGTAAAATTGGCCAGATCTATGCATGCGGACAATCTACCCCAAATCTTGCAAAACCGGTTTTTGAAAGCGGTGCGGCTAAGAGTGCAGTCCTTTGGGATCCCGGCGATTGGGCGGCTTTTGCGGTAACTATTGCTGCAAATCTGCTTGATGGAGTAGAAATGCCTGAAGGAAAGTGCAATATTGAAGGGTTCCCTGATGCTACCCGGCAGGATGACGTTTTCTACTTCTGGAAGACGCTTACCTTCACAAAGGACAATGTAGACCAGTATGACTTTTAAAGGCTGGCTTAACCTTTATCCTGATCAAGAAAGGCAGCGATGCAGCATTAAGGCTTAAAAAAGAATAGAAACAGGGGATGCAGTGTGAAACTGCACCCCTTTTCAGCAATCATTTTACATTTTCCCTGTAATAATTTATAATATAAAAAGCCGGAAAAGATGTATTATTAGGAGATATTTTGTATGAATCCCACAGTTTTAAGCGAAAAAGCAAATAATTTAAGAAATATTACCGAATTAGTCATACAAAAAGGGTCTCTGTCAAGGCCTGATCTGGTCAGGCTAACAAACCTTAGCCCTGCTACGGTCACTAATTTGACAAAGGAGCTTTTAAATAAGAATGTCATAGTAGAAAAAGGCAAGCAGGATTCAGGGCTTGGCAGAAAGGCAAAACTCCTTGAATTTAATCCAAGGATTGGTTATTTCATTAACGTTAACATCGAATCTTCATTACCTGCCCAGGTCTATTTGACAGACCTCTCAGGGGAGGTAATAGAAATGCAAAAGAAGCATATCAATTTTGAAATAGATGCTACAAACAGCGAAGAAATTTTTGTCGGCAACGTAATTGGCGTTATAAAGAATTTTATTGATTCATTAGACAATTTGTACAGGAAGAAGATTATAGCCATTGGAGTTTCCGTACCGGCAGTGGTAAATTTTGATGAATCAATTTACTCTCCGTTGTTCAAATGGTATAACATACCGCTCAAAGCCAGTATAGAAAATGCGTTAAAAATACCTACTTATCTGGAAAATATAGCCAGAATAAAGGCTATTTATGAGATGAATTTTATAGACAAATCCATAGATAAGAATGTTATTTATCTTGCTTTAGGCACCGGCATAGGCATGGTGAATTTCTATGATTCAAAATTAATAAGAGGAAAACATTCCATAGCCGGTGAAATTGGCCATATGTCTTTAAACTACATGGGAGAAAAATGCTACTGCGGAAACAAAGGATGTTTTGAATTATATTGCGGCGAAAGAAATGTTCTAAAAAAAGCAAAAGAACTTGTAGAAAGCAATCAAAGCCCTATACTTTCAGAAATAATTCATAACAATATAGAAGAGTTAGATATTAAGTCTCTTTTTCTCGCCCAGCAAATGGGCGACATGAAGGTACACAAATTGCTGGAGGAAGTTGGCAGATACCTGGGATTTGCTTTGGCTAATCTTGTTAACTGTTTTGATCCTGATAGGATTATCGTGTCCGGTGATTTAATTACTGAAGGCAACTTTGTATATGATTGTGCGATGGAAGAGATGAAAAGAAGGGTATTTGACATCCTTTCAAGGAATATTGATATTAATAAGGCAAAACTGAAAAACAGCGATATTGCCAGGGCTATTGCCAACTTTATACTTGGAAAGACGCTAAATGATATTGTTGTTTCAAGATAAGAATACTTGATGAAAATTATACATTGGCTGATATGCAGAAGTACATTTATTTATTCAAAAAAATTGAAGTAATGGGGGCATTTTATGGCAAATATAATTGACATTACTGGAATCATTCAGGAGGGTATGTGGAATTACGAACCCCCTTTCCCTGAAATTAAAATAAAACCCTTACCCCAAGTGCCATGGGTTGATAAAAGTGTCTTTTGTGAAATATTTGAGGGGATGCATTCACAAACAGGTACATATCTTGAAACCCCGGCGCACTATTTCGGCAATGACAAATCGTATCTGCTTATAGATGTACCGGTAGAGAAGTTATATAATATTGATTGTGTTGTTCTGCATTTGGAACCTGGGAAAATGGAAAACAATATCGAAAAACGGCCTATTACAGTTGAGGATTTAGAAAACAGCAAAAACGCCGGTTTCATCAAAGAAGGCGATGCTGTTCTTGTGTGTACCGGCTGGGACATGTACTGGATGGACGATATTTATTTAAAACACTCGCCTTATTTTACATATGATGCAATGATGTGGCTGATTGAAAAAAAACCTTTTATTCTTGGCTCAGATTTTGCAAGGTGGGATAATCTGCAAAAATCCGAGGAATTTTTTCAAAAGTTCTATGAAGCAAATATCTTAATGCTTGCTCCCTGTGTTAATTTAAACAGGGTTACAAAGCCCAGGGTAAAGCTTACAGCACTGCCTTTAAAGATTTGCGGAACCAGTTGTGCGCCATGCAGGGCAGTTATTATTGAAGAATAGGATAAGGACGGTTCAAATGCCGAATATCCTTAATATTGTATTATAAATTAATCCGGCAGGTCTGCCTATCAAATACGAACTGATATTGGTTACTATGAATAATATAAGTATAATTGTGCTGTACTTTTGAAGCGTGTATGTAAACCTATAATACCTTAGCGGTATGATATTGGAAAGCACGTGGAAGCCGTCAAGGGGCGGCAGGGGCATCAAATTGAACAAAAACAGGACTATATTTATCCTTATTACATAGTCAAACATACTATATAAAATTGAAAGAGTTCTTACATTCATCGAAAATAATAGTGTGGAAGTGAAAAGCAACCTGATGATTGTTGCAAAAACTATTGCAATTAATAAATTAGTGACAGGTCCTGCTAAAGATACAAGTATCTCATCCCTTCTTGGTTTTTTAAAATACCTTGTATTTATTTGTACAGGTTTAGCCCATCCAAATCCCAGAAGCAGAATCATTATAAAACCTATAGGGTCAATATGCGGAAGTGGTGAAAGAGTAAGCCTTCCCTGGTATCTCGGCGTAGGATCGCCAAGACGGTCCGCCGTAAAAGCATGGGCAAATTCATGAAATGCAAGTCCTATAACAATACCGGGTATTCCTATCAATATATCAAGTATGCTACGATTAAACATTATTACCTCCACATATTTTTAGCCTTTTAAAGGATTTTATCAAACCCCGTTTATATTGTCCAGGGTATATCTCAATAAAAGAACAAATTAATAGATAATATTGTATGTACAATAATTATTATGCTAATATAAGAAAGAGTATACACTACAGGAGAGTGAACAGTTGATGAAAGACAAGGTAATATTAAGTGGTATGAGGCCAACAGGGTCGCTTCACTTGGGGAACTATTTTGGCGCTCTTGAGAACTGGATAAAGCTGCAGGAAGAATACAAATGCTTTTTCTTTGTAGCTGACTGGCATGCTCTTACAACGGGATATGAAGATACTTCCGAAATAAAAAACAATATAAATGAAGTTGTTATAGATTGGCTTAGCGCAGGACTTGACCCTGAAAAATGTACAATATTCCTGCAATCTTCAATTAAGGAACACGCTGAGCTGCATTTGTTGTTTTCAATGATAACTCCTTCTTCATGGCTGTTCAGGTGCCCGACTTATAAGGACCAGATTGCCCAGATAAAGGACAAAAATATTACAACTTATGGATTTCTCGGTTATCCATGCCTCATGACGGCAGATATACTGATTTACAAAGCAGATTTCGTACCCGTTGGTGAGGACCAGCTTCCGCACCTTGAACTGGCAAGGGAAATTGCAAGGCGTTTTAATTATCTTTATAAAGAAGTATTTCCCGAACCCCAGCCTTTGCTGACCAAGGCAAAGGTATTGCCGGGACTTGACGGGAGGAAAATGAGCAAAAGTTATGGCAATACTATTGCTCTTTCAGATGATCCTGATACAATAAGAAAGAAAGTAAGCTCAATGATAACTGATCCGGCCAGAATACGCAAGGATGATCCCGGCCATCCTGAAGTTTGCGCTGTATATGCCTTCCACAAAGTATTTAATGAAGAAGAAGTCCCTGAAATCGAACAGCAGTGCCGTGGAGGGAAGATAGGTTGTGTACAGTGCAAACGGAATCTGGCAAACAAAGTTGTGGAATATATGACTCCGATTTATGAGAAAAGACAGGAGTTATTAAAAAATCCCGGCATAATACGCGAAGTCATTGAGAATGGAAATGAAAACGCGAGAAAAGTCGCCCGTAAGACAATGGAAGACGTAAGAAAAGCAATGGATATTGATTGGTGATATGCAATTGGGGGATAAGTATTTTGGATTTAGAAGGTACACAAGCTAAAGGGTATAAAATAAAAATACAAAACTTTGAAGGACCTTTTGATTTATTGTTTCACCTGATAGAGAAAAATCAAATAAATATATACGATATTCCTATTAGCGAAATAACAGATCAGTATCTGGATTATTTATCCGACATGCAGGAGTTGGACCTCGAATTTGCCAGCGAATTTCTCGTAATGGCGTCCACCCTCCTGCATATCAAATCCAGGATGCTTTTACCGGATAAGGATAAAAAGGTGGAGAACGATGAAGAAGACGACCCAAGAGAAGAACTTGTCTTAAAGCTCGTTGAATATAAAAAGTACAAGGATTTGGCCCTAACTCTTAAAGAAAGGGAATTGCAATGGAATAAAGCGTTCTATAAACCACCTGAACATTTTGAATTTGAACATGGATATGAAAATGAAACGCTGGAGTTGTCTGCAGAAGAGCTTAGAAGAACGTATATCGGGCTGCTTCAAAGGAATGCAAGCAAGATTAATAAAAACGCAGGAGAGTTTTCAAGAATAATACCGCATGAGAAAGTTTCATTAAAAAGCAAAATGTACGAAGTTGTAAGAATGCTTTTTAAAAGAACGTTTTTTCAATTTACTGAATTGTTTTCTCTTAAAAAAAGATCTAAAACTGAGGTAGTAACTGGTTTCCTTGCTATTTTGGAGCTGGCAAAACTAAAAAAGGTAAAAATTTTTCAAAAGAAACAATTTTCAAAGATACTTGTTTATAGAGCAGACAGACAGGAGAATATTGAATCGGAGGTTGCAATAGTTGAAAATGGAACTACAAGAAATTGAATCTGCCCTTGAAAGTTTGCTGTTCGCTGCAGGTGACAGGGTTCCTCTTGATAAATTGTCTGAGATTCTTGAAATCGATAAGAAAACATTAAAACTCATATTGCAAAATATGATGGACAAATTTCGAAATTCAAACCGGGGCATCATTATAAGAGAAATAGATAACGGCTATCAATTATGCACAAACCCTGAAAACTATGATTATGTTAAAAAGCTCTTTGAACCCAGGCATAAACAGGGGCTTTCACAGGCAGCTTATGAAGTTCTTGCAATTATTGCTTATATGGGACCTGTTACACGGGCTAAGATTGAACAAATAAGAGGCGTTAACTCCGACAGCGCATTAGCAAGGCTGCTTGAAAGGAACCTGATAAAAGAAACAGGCCGTCTCGATGCACCCGGAAAGCCTGTACTATATGATACAACAGAAGACTTTTTAAGAAGTTTTGGCTTTAAGTCAAAAAACGAGCTGCCTTCCCTGGAAGGCAATGAAATATTGCTTGTCCAGGAAAACCTTCGGGAAAACCTTAACAATATCAACAGTGAAAAATAACACAGCATCAATATGTATCTTAATGATTATTTAAGGAAAAAATAACTAAATGGGGTGTGATAATGCGCTATTTAGTTATTTTTTTTATTGTAATTTTGACTTTGGCCTTGCTGTTTTTATTGACGAACGGGTATGTAGTATTCGAATATAATAAGGATAAAAAACTGGATAATTTGATTATATCTATTTTTTCATTTGGCCAAATACTGAAATACAAATATGAAATTCCTTTGATTGATTTTAAAAATTTTGGTATTAAGTCGTTACTGGTTGCAAAAAGAGGCAAAAGTGAAAAAACAAGCAGAAAAGAGAAAAAATTTTTATCCATAAGAGAATTTATCAGAAGATATAAATATTTTAAGGAATCAAACAGCGTCAATCTTGTGATGCTTCAGTACCTGTGGAACAGGTCAAGACTTAAAGAGTTGCGCCTTAATGTTGTAATAGGCACGGATGATGCAGCCCTGACCGGGCTGATTGGAGGTATGGTATGGTCTATCATTGGCATTCTTGATTCATACCTGTCAAATAAGTTTATATCCTATAAGAAGCACATAAACGTCAAAACAAATTTCAGCAATAAGGAGTTCAAAGTTGATTTTTATTGCATATTTGCCATTAGATTTGTCCATATTATAAGAGTAGGTATAGGGCATCTTTATAACCATATAAAGAAGAAGTTCAAATCAAAATCAAAAAGATCAATGGGTGGTGATTTTAGTGGCTGAGCATCCGATAGAAGGACTCATGACAACCGCAATGGAAAGTATAAAAGAGATGGTCGATGTAAATACAATTGTCGGTGATGCTGTTCAAACTCCCGACGGAAGCGTGATAATACCTATTTCAAAAGTCAGCTTTGGTTTTGCTGCAGGAGGAGGAGAATATAATAGGCCTGGCTTTTCAGAAGATAAAAACCGTGAACAGGATGAGGAAAATTCAAATTCAAAGTCAATGAAGTTTCCTTTTGCAGGAGGCAGCGGTGCAGGTGTCAGTATAAATCCCGTTGCTTTTTTGGTAGTTGGCCAGGGACATATAAAACTGCTTCCGGTTAATGTGAACGCAACCCTTGATAAAGTACTGGATCTGATACCAGATATAGTTAATAAGGCTGAAGAAGCAGTAAAGAAAAAGGTTGTTGTCAAGAAGGAAATCAAGAACGGAGAAAACTCCGAAAAAGTAACAAAAGAGACGGAATAAGTGGGATAGATATACCCCACTTTTTTTATGTATTGAGAAACTGTTTTTTTTAGTATATCATTTTAATATAGTGTGATGTTCCATTCATCGGCAATCCAAGCTGCATGGCGTTTAGAAGGTTTGGCAGCCGGAAAGGTCGGGTTAAGCATGTGCAAAATGAGGCTACAAAAGTTCTTGTCACACGCCGGTATAGCTTCAAGGCGTAAGGCCGAAGAGTTAATAGCCCAGGGACGGGTTTGCGTCAACGGTGTAAGGATAAAAGATATGGGCGTCAAGGTATCTTCCGGTGACGTAGTTGAGGTAGACGGGAAAAAAGTCAATCTGGAAGAAAAAAAAGTTTACATTATGCTTAACAAGCCTGTTGGATATATAAGTTCCGCAAAAGACCAGTTTGGAAGAAAAACCGTACTTGACCTTGTCAAGGATGTAAAGGAAAGAATATATCCGGTCGGAAGGCTGGATTATGATACATCGGGATTAATTTTACTGACAAATGACGGTGAATTTGCTTATGTCCTTACTCACCCGTCTAGTGAAATAGACAAAGTATATTCAGTGGTAGTAAAAGGGGCTGTAAGCAAAGATAAGATTAAAGCATTTAAAAAAGGTATAAAAATTGATAATTACATTACTTCTCCTGCCAAATTAAGGATAATAAACATTACTGACAACACTTCAACTGTTGAAATAACTATCCATGAGGGCAAAAACAGACAGGTAAGAAAAATGTGCAAAGCTATAGGACATCCTGTATTAAAGCTGAAACGAATTGCTATAGGCCCCCTTAAATTAGGTGATCTCGAAGAAGGAAAATGGAGGCATTTGACAGAACAGGAAGTAAAGGCTCTAAAAAATTATGCAAAGCCAGTTTAGAATCTGCTGCCAAAATTTCGCATTTCAGTTTCTTATATTCATTTTTATTACCTGATATTAATACTTAAACATAAATTATTTTTTTGACAAAGTGTTATTTTAACTATAAAATAAATTATGTACGCATTTTTAAACAAATTATCAATAAAGGTGTGTTTTATTGTTATGTCATTAAAAGGCGGAGGTTTGACTCTTACAACCAAATTTATGTCCAGTGGTGAAGATTACCGGAGCGCCTCTGTAATATTAGTAGGAGTGCCCATGGATTTTACCAGCAGTTTTAAACCTGGATCCAGATTTGCGCCGCAAAAAATAAGGCATGTTTCTGTCGGGCTGGAAGAGTATAGCGTTTATCTTGATAAAAGTCTTAAGGACGTGCGTTTTTATGACAGCGGTGACCTCGATATACCTTTTGGAAATGTGGATGAAAGCTTATGTATAATTTCAAAGGCTGCAAAAGAAATACTGGATGATAGTAAAACCCCTTTTTTTATTGGTGGAGAGCATTTAATCAGCGTACCGGTTATAAAATCAGTATACGATAAATACGGCGACGACCTCATTGTTATACAATTTGACGCGCACGCTGATTTAAGAAGCGATTACCTTGGCTGTCCAAATTCCCATGCTTCAGCTGTCAGAAGACTGACAGATTTCATGCAAGGCAAGAGAATATTCCAATTCGGTATTCGTTCAGGCACGAAGGAAGAATTTGATTATGCTAGGGAAAACACCAATTTGTTTAAATTTGACGTCTTTCAACCACTGAAATCAGTACTGGCTGATTTAAAAGGTTACCCGGTATACGTTACCTTAGACATTGATGTTGTCGATCCGGCTTTTGCAAATGGTACCGGCACACCTGAACCGGGTGGCATAAGTTCAAATGAAATGCTTCAGACGGTAGGACTTCTTAAAGAATTGAATATCGTAGGTTTTGATATAGTAGAGGTTTCACCGCCCTACGATATATCTGACAGGACAGCTTTGCTCGCAGCCAAAATTATAAGGGAGGTATTAATGATATTATGAGTGTATTGAAAAATTCACTCGCCATGTCCCACGAAATGGTTTCAAAGGTTGTCCTGCCAGGAGACGTAGTTATTGATGCTACCGCAGGAAACGGCAACGATACGGTATTTCTCGCATCGCTTGTTGGGGAAGGGGGAAGGGTATATTCATTTGATATACAGGATCAAGCTATAAGCAATACATATAAAAAAGTTGTTGAGAGAAATTATCAGGATAGGGTAAAAATAATCAAAGACGGGCATCAGAATCTTGACTTATATGTTAAAGAGAAAGTGAAGGCAGTTATGTTCAATCTGGGGTACCTTCCCGGAGGATACCACAGCATTGCAACCAGGGGAGAAACTACGGCAGAAGCAGTGGGAAAAGCAATGGAGCTTCTCGTGGTAAACGGAATAATCAGCATAGTAGTATATTATGGAGGAGACAGCGGCTTTGAAGAAAAAGACTACTTAATGAAATTTTTCAGCGGGATTGACAGTAAACAGTTTTCTGTTGCTAAAACAGAGTTTGTTAACCAGGCAAACTGTCCTCCAATATTTGTATGTATCGAAAAACTATTTGAAAAATAAGTTAAAATGGCAAGTTGCTTTGAAACCGTTTTTGTTATATAATTTTAACTAATTTCGCAATGCACCAGGCAATTATATTATTGTTAATTTAACAAGTTATTTAATAAATTTTATAGAATATGGGGTGAAAATCTAATGACAACAACAGACAAGTTAACCGAGCTCCGGAACCGAAAGCAAAAGATTGAGCAGGGTGGCGGAGCTGCAAAGATTGAAAAACAGCACGCAGCCGGCAAAATGACAGCACGAGAAAGACTGAAAAAGCTCTTTGATACTGGTAGTTTCATAGAAATAGATCCTTTTGTTGAGACCAGAAGCATTGAATTTGACATGCAAAAGAAAAAGATTCCGGGCGATGGAGTTGTTACAGGATACGGAAGCATTGACGGACGTCTTGTGTTTGCATCTTCACAGGATTTTACCGTAATTGGCGGTTCACTGGGTGAAATGCATGCAAAAAAAATTACAAAAGTCATGGACATGGCAATGAAAATGGGTGC
Source organism: Clostridiaceae bacterium (assembly GCA_012840535.1). Lineage (GTDB taxonomy): Bacteria > Bacillota > Clostridia > Acetivibrionales > DUMB01 > DULF01. The sequence goes on along the minus strand of DULF01000184.1, from coordinate 10,173 downwards.
GCCGTTTATCAGCATAAATGATTCAGGCGGTGCCAGAATTGAGGAAGGCATTGACGCTTTGAGCGGTTTTGGAGATATTTTCTTCAGAAATACCCTCGCTTCGGGTGTCATACCTCAAATTTCTGTTATAATGGGACCTTGCGCAGGAGGGGCAGTTTATTCGCCTGCAATAACAGACTTTGTCTTCATGGTTGAAAAAACAAGTCAAATGTTCATTACAGGCCCTCAGGTGATCAAAGCAGTTACAGGAGAAGATGTAACTTTTGAACAGCTTGGCGGAGCCGATACGCATAATTCAAAAAGCGGAGTTGCTCATTTTAAGTGTTCAAACGAGGATGAATGCATAGAGCAAATCAAGAAACTGTTAAGTTACCTGCCTGATAATAATCTTTCCGATCCACCGTATTATCAGCCGGAAGATGACATGAACAGAATTATTGAAGAACTGGATGAAATAATTCCTGACGAAGCAAACAAGCCTTATGACATGAAAGAAATTATCTGCCGGGTATTGGACAACGGTGATTTCTTCGAAATCCAGAAACATTTCGCTCAAAATATAATAATTGGCTTTGGAAGAATGAACGGAAGCACAGTGGGAATAATAGCCAATCAACCAAAATACCTTGCAGGATCCCTTGACGTGAATTCTTCAGATAAAGCTGCGAGATTTGTGCGTTTCTGTGATGCATTTAATATACCGGTTATAACTTTCACAGATGTACCGGGATACCTGCCAGGCGTCGACCAGGAGCACAATGGAATAATCAGGCATGGCGCCAAGCTTTTGTATGCTTTCTCGGAAGCTACTGTTCCGAAAATAAACGTAATAGTAAGAAAAGCTTACGGCGGTGCTTACATTGCCATGAACAGCAAGCACCTTGGAGCTGACATGGTATTTGCATGGCCATCTGCTGAGATTGCTGTAATGGGACCTGATGGCGCTGCAAACATAATATTCAGGAAGGAAATATCAGAAGCTATAGACCCTATAGCAACAAGGACCCAAAAAATCCAGGAATACAGGGAGAAATTTTCGAATCCGTATATTGCGGCTTCGAGAGGTTATGTTGACGATGTTATTGAACCTGCTACAACAAGGGTAAGAATAATAAGCGCACTTGAAATGCTTGCAAGCAAGAGGGAAAGCAGGCCCTCCAAGAAGCATGGAAATATTCCTCTTTAAAATTGCGGATAATTGTCAATAAATAAGGAGGGTATATGAGTAAAATAAAAAATTTAAGCGAAAATGAATTAATAGCAGTAATTTCTGCCGCTGTAAACTCAATAATTGAGGGAACAGGCAAAAGATTTGCTATAAAGTCATTCAGAAGAGTTGGTCAAAGCTCTCCTGTATGGAGAATGGCAGGAAAGCTTGAAAGACTGAAAATAATATAGATTAAACACATTTGATATTATGATAAATTATGATTAGGATTAGGAGGATATCGGTATGAGAAAATTTTTAATAAAAGTAAACGGAAATCAGTATGAAGTTGAAGTTGAAGAAATAAGAGAGGATGCCAGTTTTGTTCAGCAAACAAGCGAAGTAAAACAGGCAGCCCCGGAAGCTGCACCGGCTCCGGCTTCTGCACCTGCTCCAAAGCCGGCTGAGGCAAAGAAAGACGTTCCTATACCTGCAGACGCCCTTATTGTCAGTGCTCCAATGCCAGGAACAATTTTGAGCATAAACGTAAATATAGGCGACATGGTAAAGAAAGGACAGGTACTTCTTATTCTTGAAGCTATGAAAATGGAAAATGAAATTGTTGCGCCAAGGGACGGAAAAATTGTGTCCATTAATACAAGCAAAGGCGCTTCTGTAAATGCAGGGGACATACTGGCTTCAATAGCATAAAAAAACCATGCAATGAAATTCAGGCTTTGTTGTTATTCGCCTGAGATATGTTAAAATTTTATGATTTTATTTAATTGAGCAAGGAGGCATATAAGCCATGGCAAGAGTTAGGATTACCGAAACTGTTTTAAGGGATGCGCATCAATCACTTATAGCTACAAGAATGAAATTTGAAGATATGCTTCCCGTACTTGAAAAACTTGATAAGGTTGGGTATGCGTCACTTGAATGCTGGGGCGGAGCTACATTTGATTCATGCCTCAGGTTTTTGAACGAAGACCCTTGGGAAAGGCTAAGAAAAATAAGAAGCGCAGTTAAAAACACAAAACTGCAAATGTTGTTAAGGGGACAGAATTTGCTTGGATACAAGCACTATGCAGACGATGTGGTTGAGTATTTTGTACAGAAAGCAATTGCAAACGGAATTGACATAATAAGAATTTTTGATGCGCTGAATGATACAAGGAATATTGAAACGGCAATCAGGGCCTGTAAGAAAGAGGGAGGCCATGCACAGGGAGCTGTATGTTATACAATTAGTCCTGTACATGACCTTGAGCATTTTGTAAAAATTGCAAAACAATTGGTTGAGATGGGTGCTGATTCAATATGTATCAAGGATATGGCAGGTTTGTTGCTTCCATATGAAGCGTATAAACTTGTCAAAGCTTTAAAAGAGAATATAAAAATACCAGTTCAGCTTCATACCCATTATACAAGCGGAGTAGCATCAATGACTTACCTGAAAGCCATTGAAGCTGGATGTGACATAGTGGACTGCGCTATATCGCCATTGTCCATGGGAACTTCCCAACCGCCTACTGAACCGCTTGTTGCCACGTTAAAGGGTACTGAATACGATACCGGCCTTGATCTCGGATTGTTGAGCGAAATTGCCGATTATTTCAGGCCAATAAAAGAAAAATACCTTGAAAGCGGCCTTCTTGATGTAAAAGTAATGGGTGTTGATGTAAATGCATTGATTTACCAGGTGCCCGGAGGTATGCTTTCAAACCTTGTATCTCAACTAAAGCAGGCTAACCAGGTTGAAAAATTTGAAGAAGTTCTGAAGGAAGTGCCAAAAGTAAGGGAAGACTTTGGCTATCCGCCGCTTGTAACTCCTACAAGCCAGATTGTTGGGACACAGGCAGTGTTGAATGTTATTACAGGTGAAAGATACAAAATGGTTCCAAAAGAATCAAAGGCTTTGGTAAAAGGAGAATATGGAAGGACTCCTGCTCCTATTCCAAAGGAAATAACCGAAAAGATTCTGAATGGAGAAGAGCCTATTACATGCAGACCTGCGGATCTTATCGAACCTGAGCTGGACAAGATAAAAGAAAAAATGAAGGAATATATGGAACAGGACGAGGATGTATTGTCCTATGCGCTTTTCCCGCAGGTTGCCGAAAATTTCTTTAAATATCGCCAGGCACAGAAATATAAGATTGAGAGCGACATGGTTGATTACGAAAACAGGGTACACCCGGTATAATTGCAGTATAATACCGGTATAATAGCGATATAATTGCCGGTTTAAACAGCTCACAATCTATATGTTTTCAAGGTAAAAGACTGGACGGTTCTTCTGTTTTGCTCTTCAAGAGTTACAGATGAACCGTCTTTTTTATGTTTTATCCAGTGTTTTATTGCTTTTCCGAAGTTTCTTTTCCTTTTTGGCAGTCCCATTTTAACTTTTTATTAAATTATTGTACTGGCATGTATCGTATTATTATTTTAAGGTTAAAAAGGTTAGAAGCTGGATTTAAGAGGTAAAAGGCAATGGGTAAGGAGCGAGGGCTGTCAGAAAACCGCTTAAGTATTATAAATAACAGATTTGATCTGATTGCAGATAAGGATGAAACGCCGGAGTCTCTTTTTGCAAAGGCCAGAGCAGGTGATATTCAGGCTTTTGAACTCCTTATCGATCCTTACCTTAAAAAAATTTACAGTATTATGCTTAATGTGTATGAAAACAGCGAAGACGCATCAAGAATTTCCCAGGAAGTTTTTATTAAAGCTTTCAGAGAGCTGATAAATGAGAAAGGAAAATCCGTATCTATACAGTCGATTATATATAAAACTGCCAAAGAATTATTACCAATGGTATAATTGAGAAAATTGTTGTAGAATTATATTTGATTTTATTTTAATTTTGCTGGACTGAAAAACATTAAAATATGTTTTCGTGGAGTATATTTTATGAACGAAGAAAGAACTACGGTGCTTATTGTGGAAGATGAAGCTTCCATAAGAAAGTTTATAAAAATAAATTTAAACAGAAACGGTTTCAATGTACTGGAAGCAGAATCCGGTGAAGAAGCGCTAAGAATTCTATATGCGTTTAATCCTCAAATTGTAGTGCTTGACATTATGCTTCCAGGCATGGATGGTTTTGATGTGTGCCGTCAAATCAGGAAGGACAAGCCTGGTATTGCAGTAATAATGCTTACTGCAAGATCCCAGGATGATGATAAGATTCTTGGCCTTGAGCTTGGGGCTGATGATTATATGGTAAAGCCCTTTAATCCATTGGAACTTGTAGCACGAATCAAGACAATTTTACGAAGGATGAATATTTCCAAGGAATCCCATGAAGATGTTATTTCATTCAAAAACCTGCTGTTGGACATAAAGTCGCAAAAGTTTTATAAGAATAATGAAGAAGTTGATCTAACCCCTACAGAGTTTTCAATACTGAAAGTATTTATGTCCAATATCGGAAGAGCCTTAAGCAGAAATGAGCTGCTTAATGCTGTATGGGGAAAGTATTACTTGGGCGATTTAAAAGTTCTTGATGTTTACATAAGAAGGGTCAGGGAGAAAATTGAAGACAATCCTTCAAAACCTGTATTTATTGAAACTGTATGGGGATATGGCTACAGATGGCGGCAGCAGGATTAGTGCAAAAAATGAAACTGTAATATGAACGGAGAGTTTCAATGAAAAGTATAAGGACAAGAATTGCCGTTAATTTCATATTTATAGTTTTAATAACTGTTTTGCTGCTTGAGTCTTTAATTATAAATGTTGTAAAGCAAAATTATTATAAAAATCTAAAGAATACTCTGCATAACCACTTAAAGGTGTCTGTTGACTTGTATTACAGGTATTTTTCTGATACGTCATTACAGGATAATGTGTTAAACAATGTTGATACTTTCTGGAAGCAAGTTCCGGTACAAGTGGAAATTATTGATACAACGGGAAAGATACTTATGGATTCTATTGGCGTAATGCCTGAAGACGTTTCCATGATGGACGATTACAAGGAAGCGCTTAAAGGAAACGTTGGAAGCTGGATGGGTAAAGTTAATTACGACAGTGAAATGGTAATGTCTGTGTCCTATCCTTTAAGATCAAGGTCCGGTATTGTTGGAGTTTTAAGATTTATAACTTCACTGCGGGAGGTCAACAATGATATTGACAGAGTATCTCGCATATTTCTTTTTATTGGGCTTATTGCCATTCTGGTATCAGGACTTGTCAGCATACTTATGGCCGCAACCATTGTGAGGCCATTGAAAGAAATTACAGTTGCCGCAGAAAAAATGGCATCCGGCAATTTTAATGCAAGAACCCGCAAAATCAATGACGATGAGTTCGGAAAGTTGTCAGACACCTTAAATTATATGGCGGAAGAAATAATAAAACGGGAACAGTTAAAAAACGAGTTTATATCATCCATATCTCATGAACTGAGAACTCCTTTAACTTCAATAAAAGGCTGGGCTGTAACTCTTAAGGAAGGTTCTCCCGAGGATATTGAAACATATAAAGACGGACTCGAAATTATAGAGAAAGAGTGTGACAGGCTTACTGCAATGGTTGAAGAATTGCTGGATTTTTCAAAGTTTGTGTCAGGGAAGATAACCATAAAAAATGATATGGTTAATATTGCGAATTTAATAAACAATATAAAATTTCAGCTTTTACCCCGTGCTGAGAGGGAAAATATTTCATTTGAGGTTATCTGCCCGGAAAACCTGCCAGTAATAGTATCAGATGAAAACAGGCTTAAACAAGTCTTTATTAATATATTGGATAATGCGTTTAAATTTACTCCGGAAGATGGCAGGGTTGTTTTTAAAACGGAGTACAACGTCAAAGAGTTAATTTTCAGGATAAGTGATACAGGATGCGGTATTCCGGTAGAGGAATTACCCAGAGTAAAGGAGAAATTCTACAAAGGACGTAACAGCAATTCACAGAATGGTATCGGACTTTCAATATGCGATGAAATTATTAAATTGATGGATGGGAGCTTGAATATAAAAAGCGAAATAGGAAAAGGCACCGAGGTTATAGTAACACTGCCCATTATCGTGGAAGGAGAGGCATGATAAAATGGCTGTATTGCGCAGAAAATTATTTTTTGTACTCGTTTTATTCTTTTTATATATTTTTTGCAGTTGTACTTCCGCACCAATGGGGGAAGAAATGAAAATTGTGCCTCCTAAGAATATGTCCACGCCACTTCAGGGGAAGTGGGAAATTGTAAAATGCATGTCCCAGGAGGAAGGTTTGATTGAAAAAGTGGAAAAAGACTCATGGTTGAATAAATACGCCCAATTCAAAGACAGCTTCGCGCAGGTTGGAAATTATTCATGGGACAATGTATCATATAAGATTAGGGTTGTCGATGCTCATGAATACTTTTTGTTTAAATTCAAAGAGCCAATAAATAAACTTGGCATAAATGGCAGGGAAATATATGTCATAACACTTTCAGCAGACGGAAATTTCCTTTTTGAATTTGTAAAGGTTGATGAAAATAAGGTTCTTGCAGATATAGACGGGGAGATTTACTGCCTTGAGAAAATATCCGACAATGTGGATGAGAATATCATTTCAAAAGTTAACAGTAATAAACAGCAAGCCATTGAAGAGGAAAGCAAAGATGAAATTATACGCACAGGATTGCTTCTCGGTATCCGTACGCCTGAAAAAACGGATTCTTCAGACGAAGGGGAAAATTATAAATACAGTTACAGAACGATGTGGATTGCTGCTGAAAATAGTAAACTCCACCCGGTTTTGGAAGCTGACGGAATATATCTTCCAAGGAAAAACGGTTTCTGGAGTATTGGGCTCAGCAGGGTACAGTTTGATGGGATTGAAGAAGATATTTTAACTTCAGTGAGCATTTCTTCAAAAAGTAAAGTTGATAAAGAAAAAAATGAAAAGGATATTATTTCGAATTACGGAGCAAACAATGAAGGTCTCTTTACGTTTTCAGATTTTTGGTCCGATAAAAAAGGCGTGCTTTATAAGACAATACAGTTTGTGGGCAATGATTTCATCTGTATTGAAACATACGGCAAGGGATATTACAAAGATACCAAAAAGGAATGGCAGGAAAGAAAACTTATGACAATTCCCGTAGACAATATTTCAAGGAGGGAAGGAGTAAAAATATCGGATATTGCGGGAGAAAACGGGACACTTGCCATGGAAACCTCGATAAATAATCTCCTTAGCACATCAAATGTGAAAAAAATAAAACCCATTGACATTATCGATAATGAAAGAAGTTTTTCTCTTTTCAGGAAAACAGGGCACTGGGTATTCAAAGGAAGGATAAATTTCCAACCTGATGATGCAATACCTTTTATAGATTTCAATATCAACCTGATTCCTCCTGCTGACCTGGTTGCCTATGACACTTTACACGTAAAATGGACCAACATAAAAGATAAAGTTCCGAGAGCGCTTGATGCATATACATCTCCGAATAAAGATATTGCTGTAGTTTTAACAGGAAATGAGTTGTTAGTCTATTTAATAAACGGCGACAATCTGTCAGATACTCCTGTGAAAAAACTCAGCCTTAAGGAAGGCGATACTGTTGTAATGGCAGAATGGGCCCGGGGAAGCTACATGGAGAAATGGGAAAATTCTTTTAAGAAAAATAATATAATAAGGAATGTTGATTAAATAATTTCATTTCAGGAAAAACTTGCATCATTTCCAAAAAAATCAAATTTTTATGCTAAAAAATGTATACAATTACAGAAAAATGATGTAGTATTATGTTGGAAGAAATAACATAATAATACATATGGAGGTTTTATATGCTTTCCAGGGTCAATAGCTGCAGTCTAATCGGAATTGACGGATATGTTGTTGAGGTGGAAACAGATATAAGTAATGGCATTCCAGCATTTGAGATTGTCGGCCTTGGAGATGCCGCAGTCAGGGAATCAAAGGAACGTGTAAAAGCTGCAATAAAAAATACTGGTTTTGAGTTTCCAACAAGAAAAATCACAATAAACCTTGCGCCAGCAAACCAGAAAAAAGAGGGGTCAGCATTTGATCTTTCAATTGCGGTTGGACTGCTTGCAGCAACAGGACAGGTAAATAATGATGCAATATCAAAGTACATGTTTATTGGCGAGCTTTCATTAGGAGGCGATTTAAGGGCGGTTAACGGAGTTCTGCCGATGGCTGTTTGCGCAATGGAGTCCGGTATAGAAAACCTCGTGCTTCCTTTGGAAAACGCCGATGAAGCTGCTATTGTAAAAGGATTGAATGTTTTGCCTGCAAACAGCCTTGCTGAAGTTATCAGTCATTTGAATGGAGAAAAGCCAATTGAAAAGTATTCAGTTGACATTGACAGCATTTTTAACGGTAACCTGGAATATAAACTGGATTTTTCGGATGTAAAGGGGCAACAGAACGTCAAAAGAGCACTTGAAGTTGCAGCGGCAGGCGCACATAACTGCCTGATGATCGGATCCCCAGGTTCCGGTAAGACAATGCTCGCAAAAAGGCTGCCTACCATTCTTCCTGCAATGACTTTTGAAGAAGCACTTGAAGTTACAAAAATCCACAGCGTCGCGGGAATACTGCCTCCCAAAACTTCCCTTGTAACTACAAGACCATTCAGAAGCCCGCATCATACAATATCAGCCATAGGGCTTGTAGGCGGTGGAAAGCATCCAAAGCCTGGCGAAATCAGTCTGGCACATTACGGTGTGCTCTTTTTGGATGAAGTACCTGAATTCAGCAAGGATGCACTGGAGGTTTTAAGACAGCCTTTGGAAGATGGTTCAGTAACAATTTCAAGAGTAAATGCAAGCTTGACATATCCATCCAAGACGATGCTCATTTGTGCTGCAAACCCCTGCAAATGCGGCAATTTCCTTGACCCTGCCAGACAATGCAACTGTTCCCCTAGTCAAATCCGCCAGTATTTGGGTAAAATCTCCGGACCTTTGCTGGACAGAATAGATATCCATATTGAGGTAACTTCCGTTAATTACGGAGAGCTTGAAAACGGGAAAAACGGAGAAAAATCCGGCGTCATCCGGGAAAGGGTTAACAGGGCAAGGAAATTGCAGTTGCAAAGATATAAAGGATTAAATATTTATTCAAATTCCCAACTGTATCCTGCCGTAATGGAAAAGTTCTGCAAGTTGGATAAGGAGAGCAAGGCGCTTCTGAAAAGCGCTTTTGAAAAGCTTGGACTAAGCGCAAGGGCCTACAATAGAATTTTGAAGGTGGCAAGGACTATTGCCGACCTTGAGGAGGAAGAACAAATCAGGATTCATCATGTAGCCGAAGCTATACAATACCGCAGCCTTGACAGTAAAATATGGACAGGCCAGTAGAGATATAAATAACAGGGAGAAAAGTTATGAGCGAAAGTTTGGAATATTGGGTATGGATTAGTTCAATGGTAAAGATTAATCCCAGGCAAAAATATGAGCTGGTACAGTATTTTGAAGATCCATATAATTTGTGGAGGGTTCGTAAGGAAGAACTTGAAAAAATTCCTATTATAAATGACATAATAGTCGAGCAGCTTATGGATAAAAAGATAAGAAGCGGCATAGATAATCTAATGAAAATTATCAATAAAGAAAAAATTAAAGTGGTTACAATAAATGATACCTGCTATCCGGAATGTTTGAAGAATATATATGATCCGCCAGTTGTTATTTATGTAAAGGGAAATGTTGAAAAAGATGAAAACGCACTGGCAGTTGTCGGTTCAAGGAAAGCTACTCAATATGGAATGGATACAGCCTGGGCAATATCGCATAAACTATCAAAATACGGAATAACAATTATTAGTGGTATGGCACTTGGAATTGATTCACACGCTCATAAGGGCACTCTTGAAGCAGGTGGAAGAACAATTGCCGTATTGGGATGCGGGCTTGATATTGTTTATCCAAAGGAAAATAAAAAGCTTATGGAGAGAATAATTGAACAGGGTGCTGTAGTCTCCGAGTTTGTGCCCGGCACAGTGCCAATGCCGTTCAATTTCCCTTCAAGAAACAGGTTGATAAGCGGCATGTCAAAAGGAG
>DULF01000183.1 GCA_012840535.1 Clostridiaceae bacterium | reverse complement strand
TATGAAAAGAACCGGTGGTAAGTACCCCGGTTCTTTTTAACTTGCATAAATATCGGCTTACTCAATAATCTTTGTAACAGTTCCAGCTCCTACAGTCCTTCCGCCTTCACGAATAGCGAACCTTAATCCTTCTTCCATAGCAACAGGAGTAATTAACTTGATTGTCATAGTAATGTGGTCACCAGGCATGCACATTTCAACGCCCTGCGGCAACTCAACAACACCTGTAACGTCAGTTGTTCTGAAGTAGAACTGAGGTCTGTAACCATTGAAGAAAGGAGTATGTCTTCCACCTTCTTCTTTAGTCAGAACGTAAACCTGTCCTTCAAAATGAGTGTGAGGTTTAATTGAACCTGGTTTTGCCAGAACTTGTCCTCTTTCTACCTCGTCTCTCTGAATACCTCTGAGCAGAGCACCGATATTGTCGCCTGCAACAGCTTGGTCAAGAAGTTTTCTAAACATTTCAACGCCGGTAACAACTGTCTTTCTTGGAGAATCTGTAAATCCAACTATTTCAACTTCATCTCCAACCTTTAAAGTTCCTCTTTCAACTCTACCGGTTGCAACAGTACCACGGCCTGTGATTGAGAATACGTCCTCAACAGGCATAATAAACGGCTTGTCAACATCCCTTTCAGGAGTCGGGATATATTCGTCAACTGCTTTCATAAGGTCCAAAATCGGCTTATATTCAGGTGCATTAAGATCAGTAGAGGATGATTCGAGTGCAACCAGTGCGGAACCTCTGATTATAGGAATTTCATCTCCCGGGAACTCATATGAGCTCAAGAGTTCTCTAAGTTCCATTTCAACTAACTCGATAAGCTCTTCGTCATCTACCATATCACACTTGTTTAAGAAAACAACTATGTATGGTACACCAACCTGACGAGCTAAAAGAATGTGTTCCCTGGTCTGAGGCATCGGACCGTCAGCTGCTGAAACAACGAGTATAGCTCCGTCCATCTGAGCAGCGCCGGTAACCATGTTCTTAACGTAGTCTGCGTGACCGGGACAGTCAACATGCGCATAGTGCCTGTTCTCAGTCTGGTATTCAACGTGAGCTGTAGAAATCGTAATTCCTCTTGCTTTTTCTTCCGGAGCTTTGTCAATTTGGTCATATGCAGTAAAAGTAGCATTTCCAATGAAGCCTAATACTTTTGTAATAGCAGCTGTTAATGTGGTTTTACCATGGTCAACGTGACCGATAGTTCCGATATTAACGTGCGGCTTAGTTCTTTCAAATTTAGCTTTTGCCATTATTTAATCTCCTCCCTTTTTCAGTATATTGAACTGAAAATATAAAATTTAATTATTTTTATTTTTATACAGGAATTAGGTTTTTATAAATAATTCCTGAATTATGCACCATAAACCAGTGATATAATTCACCAATTTACGAATATTTTATACTCACATTCAAGATTTTGCAATATTCTGATTAAAACTTTACGTTTTAATCGGAATATTATTAATTTAATATTAAAATCAGTATATCAAAATAGAATCCTGAATGTTCTTGGGTACTTCCTCGTAATGGCTGAACTGCATTGTAAACGTTCCCCTTCCCTGAGTGCGGGAACGAAGCGCTGTAGCATAGCCAAACATTTCAGACAGCGGCACATGTGCTTTTACAACCTGCAAGCCGGCTCTCATTTCGATGCCTTCAATTTTTCCTCTTCTTGAGTTTATATCACCTATTACATCTCCCAAATATTCATCAGGAACCAATACGTCAACACTCATAATAGGTTCCAACAAAACCGGGTCAGCCTTGCGGCATCCTTCTTTAAAAGCCATGGAAGCGGCAATTCTGAATGCCATTTCTGAAGAGTCAACTTCATGGTATGACCCGTCAACAAGAGTGACTTTTACATCAAGTACCGGGTATCCACCCAGGACTCCATTGTTCATTGCGTCACGTATACCGGCATCAATTGCAGGTATATATTCCTTAGGTATTGCACCGCCTACTATCTTGTTTACAAAAGTGTACCCGCTTCCAGGTTCCTGCGGCTCAATTTCAATCCAGCAGTGTCCATATTGTCCTCTTCCGCCGGACTGCCTTATAAACTTGCCTTCAGACTTAACAGCTTTACGTATGGTTTCCTTGTAAGCTACCTGAGGTTTCCCAACATTTGCTTCAACCTTGAACTCCCTCAACAAGCGGTCAACAATTATCTCAAGGTGCAGTTCGCCCATACCTTCAATAATTGTTTGCCCTGTGTCAGGATCAGTATGAGCTCTGAAGGTTGGATCCTCTTCTGCAAGCTTTTGCAAGGCTATGGACATCTTTTCCTGTCCTGCTTTTGTTTTGGGCTCTATCGCTATTTGTATAACAGGTTCCGGAAATTCCATTGATTCAAGAATTACCGGATGATTCTCATCACAAAGGGTGTCTCCTGTTGCCGTATCTTTCAAACCAACAGCAGCAGCAATATCTCCTGCGTAGACGGTGTCAACGTCCTCCCTGTGGTTTGCATGTATCAGAAGCAACCGCCCGATTCTTTCCTTTTTGCCTTTTGTAGAATTATAAATATATGAGCCTGAACTTAAAGTACCCGAGTAAACTCTGAAAAAACAAAGCTTACCGACAAATGGATCCGCAACAATTTTAAAAGCAAGTGCGGAAAAAGGTTCATTGTCATCGGTAATCCTCTGAACTTCCTCGTCACTGTTAGGGTCCACTCCACTTACAGGAGGAATGTCAAGAGGCGATGGCAAATAATCAACAACTGCGTCTAAAAGTTGTTGAACCCCCTTGTTTCTATAAGACGACCCACAAGTTACAGGTACCATTTTAACAGCTATAGTAGCTTTCCTTATCCCTGCACGTATTTCCTCTTCGGTTAACTCTTCACCTTCCAGATATTTGTTCATAAGTTCTTCATCTTGTTCAGCAACAGCTTCAATTAAGTTTTCGCGGTATTTTTGCGCCATATCCTTCATATCATCAGGGATAGGACCTTCTTCCACAACCTTTCCCAGTTCATCTTTGTAATAGAATGCTTCCATCTTAACCAGATCTACAATGCCCTGGAAACTATCTTCCTTACCTATAGGTAATTGTATAGGAACAGCATTCGCTTTAAGCCTGTCCTTCATCATTTGTACGCAGTTAAAGAAATCTGCTCCTATAATGTCCATTTTATTTATATATGCAATACGAGGTACATGATACTTGTCAGCCTGTCTCCATACAGTCTCAGTCTGAGGTTCAACTCCTCCTTTTGCACAAAAAAGTGTTACTGAACCATCGAGAACGCGAAGAGATCGCTCAACTTCAACCGTAAAGTCAACGTGCCCCGGCGTATCTATAATATTAATCCTATGGTCTTTCCACTGAGCAGTAGTAGCAGCGGAAGAAATTGTTATCCCTCTCTCCTGCTCCTGCTCCATAAAGTCCATAGTCGCAGCGCCTTCGTGGGTTTCTCCCATTTTATGAACCTTGCCCGTATAAAACAGGATTCTTTCTGTTGTGGTAGTCTTCCCAGCATCTATGTGCGCCATTATCCCGATATTTCGGGTTTTCTCCAAACTAAACTGCCTGGGCATACTGTCCTCCTTTCTTCGCGATGATTCCAAAAAAACAGATTAATACAATATATAAGTCTACCACCTGTAATGAGCAAAAGCCTTATTGGCTTCAGCCATTTTGTGAGTGTCTTCTTTCTTTTTAAATGCTCCGCCAAGACCGTTGCTTGCATCTATTATCTCAGCTGCAAGCCTTTCCTTCATGGTCCTTTCTCCTCTTTCACGCGCATAGTTGACAATCCACCTTATGCCTAGCGCCTGCCTTCTTTCCGGTCTGACTTCTATAGGAACCTGATAAGTTGCACCACCCACTCTTCTGGCTCTTACTTCGAGCACAGGCATTACATTGTTTAAAGCCTGCTCAAAAACTTCTAGAGGATCCTTGCCTGTCTTTTCACGTATTATATCAAAAGCTCCATAGCATATTTTCTGGGCAAGTCCCTTTTTGCCGTCCAGCATTATTTTATTTATGAGCTTGGTAACAACCTTATCGTTGTAAATAGGATCCGGTAAAACGTCCCTTCTTGGAACACGACCTTTTCTTGGCACTTTACTTCCCTCCTTCTAACATCATAAGGGGATGTTATATTGCAGCCTGTATAAGCTTGCGTGAAATCCCCTTTACAATTATTTCATCGGTACTCGTTCCCGTCACTTTGACAGGAATCGTCAGTGCATACGTAGTTGTAATATATATAAACAACGTACCCAGCACCATTACAAATTAATTTTCACACAAACCTGCGTAAAACTTGTTACATAGTATCATTTACTTCGCAGCACTTGCCTTGGGTCTTTTAGCGCCGTATTTGGAACGGCCTTGCATCCTGTTTGCAACCCCTGCCGCATCAAGTGTTCCCCTGATAATATGGTATCTTACACCTGGCAAATCCTTAACCCTTCCGCCTCTTATAAGAACAACGCTATGCTCCTGCAAATTGTGGCCAATGCCCGGAATGTACGCTGTAACTTCTATACCGTTTGTCAAACGTACCCTTGCAACCTTTCTCAGCGCTGAGTTAGGTTTCTTAGGGGTTGTTGTCTTTACAACGGTACATACGCCTCGCTTCTGAGGTGAATTCAAGTCTATTGGCCTCTTTTTAAGAGAGTTGAATCCTTTAAGAAGCGCTGGGGCCGTTGATTTTCTCTTGACTGTTTTTCTTCCTTTTTTGACTAGCTGATTAAACGTCGGCAAACCTTACACCTCCTTTCAATATGTCTTCTGCCACAAAATTACCCTAATTTAAAGTTTACTATATTAAAAATAATTATAGCTAAATTAAAAAAATTTTACTCTTTCAGCAGCGCCGCTGCTGAAGCGCCCACTTCTATACCGCAAGCCTTTCCCAGTTGCTTCATTGTGTCAACATATACAATTTCCACAGAGTTTTTTTTGCACAGCTCCAATAAATTTCTAACTACCCTTTCATCCGCGTCTTTTGCTATATAAACAACTTGTGCATTGTTCTTCTCAACAGCTTTCAAAGTCTGCTTGATACCTACCGTCTTCTTGTTGCCCTTGAGATTTTCAAGCACCGGTAACCCTCCTGTAAAACAGCAGAAGCAAACAACCATCAACCACGCTCCTGCCTTTGTAACAACTCAATTGAACACTGCAATATTCTATCACTCATATGCTCAACTTGTCAAGATATTGAGCATACTACCTTTCCACTTTTGTTTCCATATTTTTCAATATAAAATGCCAAAAACACAGGTAAATTTTGTGAGACTATAGAAAAGGCAAATGTGGATTTTACCTTCTATAGCCTCACATAACAGGATTCCTAGTCAACTACGGTGCTGATGCTTATATCTTTATACCTGCTCATACCTGTGCCAGCAGGGATGAGTTTGCCAATAATTACGTTCTCTTTCAATCCAACCAATGGATCCACTTTTCCTTTAATTGCAGCCTCTGTCAACACCCTTGTAGTCTCCTGGAAGGATGCTGCCGAAAGGAACGATTCAGTTGCCAGTGAAGCTTTTGTTATACCAAGCAGAGTCCTCTTTCCAACAGCAGGAGTACGTCCTTCTGCTTCAGCGCGTGCATTCTCCTCCTCAAAATCAAAGACGTCAACCAGTGATCCAGGCAGCATATTTGTATCTCCTGAATCCTCAATTTTAACCTTTCTCATCATTTGCCTTAAAATAACCTCAATATGCTTGTCATTTATTTCAACGCCCTGAAGCCTGTAAACCCTTTGCACCTCGTGGAGCAGATACGATTGCACACCTTTAATGCCCTTTATCTTTAAAATGTCATGAGGATTTACGGAACCTTCTGTCAACTCATCTCCGGCTTCTACGTGGTCTCCTTCAGCTACCTTCAACCTGGAACCGTATGGTATAAGGTAAGTCCTTGAATCTCCGTCTTCAGAAGTAATAATTATCTCTCTCTTTTTCTTTGTTTCATTAAATTTTACAGTACCGCTTATTTCAGAGATTATTGCAAGTCCTTTTGGCTTTCTTGCCTCAAACAATTCTTCTACACGGGGCAAACCTTGGGTGATATCTTCTCCGGCAACACCGCCTGTATGGAACGTCCTCATGGTAAGCTGCGTACCAGGCTCTCCGATTGATTGCGCAGCAATGATTCCCACTGCTTCACCTACGTTTACAACATCAGCGGTAGCAAGGTTCATACCGTAGCATTTAGCACAGACGCCAAACTCAGAGTGGCAGGTAAGCACTGATCTTATCGTTACTTTCTTAATGCCGGCTTTCTTGATTCTCTCTGCCTGTTCATCTGTAATCAGTTCATCTGCGCCGACAATAACTTCTCCTGTTTCCGGATCAACAACAGGATCAATGGTGAATCTTCCTGTAATTCTTTCGATAAGATCTTCAATTACTTCATCGCCGTCTTTTACATCTGTAACCTCAATACCTTTGTTGGTACCGCAGTCAAACTCCCTGACAATCACATCCTGGCTTACATCCACCAGACGGCGTGTCAAATAACCTGAGTCTGCAGTTCTAAGAGCCGTATCAGCCAGACCTTTCCTTGCTCCGTGGGTGGATATGAAGTATTCCAGAACGGTCAGCCCTTCACGGAAGTTGGATTTTATCGGTATCTCAATAGTTTTTCCCTGCGTATCGGCCATCAAACCTCTCATACCGGCCAGCTGCTTAATCTGGTTAACGTTACCTCTCGCGCCGGAGTTGGCCATCATGTACAAAGGATTGAACCTGTCCAGACTGCTCATCAGCGCGGCAGTTATGTTCTCGCCGGCTTCAGTCCACGCCGCTATTACGGAATTATACCTTTCTTCATCTGAAATGAGGCCTCTCTTATACTGTCTGGTGATATTTTCAATTTTAGCTTCTGCCTCCTCGAGGTAACGCTTTTTTACTTCAGGAATAATCATATCTGATACTCCCATTGTTATTGCGCCCTTTGTAGAGTACCTGAAACCAAGTTCTTTAATTTTATCAAGAACGATGGCTGTTTTTGTTGTACCGTGTATTTTGATACATTTGTCAATTATTTTCTGGAGTTCTTTTCTTCCTACAAGGAAGTTAATTTCAAGATCAAGCATGTCTTCCGGGTTGTTTCTGTCTACAAAACCGAGGTCTTGCGGAATGGCTTCGTTAAATAACAGTCTTCCCGCAGTACACTCAACAATTTTGTGGACCCGTTTTCCGTCAATTACCTTTGAAAACCTTACCTTGATTAATGCATGCAACCCGATAAAGCCTTCATTATATGCCATTAAGGCTTCTTCAGGACTTGAAAAAACTTTGCCTTCTCCCTTTTCTCCTTCACGCTCTATGGTCAGGTAATAACATCCCAAAACCATATCCTGCGTTGGTACGGCTATGGGTCTTCCGTCCTTTGGAGCCAACAGGTTGTTAGCTGAAAGCATTAAAAATCTTGCTTCTGCTTGCGCTTCAGCTGAAAGCGGTACGTGAACGGCCATCTGGTCGCCGTCAAAGTCCGCGTTATATGCAGCGCAAACCAATGGATGAAGTTTAATTGCCCTACCTTCAACAAGTATGGGCTCAAATGCCTGTATACCAAGCCTGTGCAACGTAGGAGCGCGGTTCAGAAGCACAGGATGCTCTTTAATCACTTCTTCCAATACATCCCATACCTCCGGTCTGACTCTTTCAACCATCCTTTTTGCGCTTTTAATATTATGTGCAAGGCCGTCGTTTACAAGTTTTTTCATCACAAAAGGTTTGAAAAGCTCCAGTGCCATCTCTTTAGGCAAACCACACTGGTAAATTTTAAGTTCAGGTCCTACAACAATAACCGAACGGCCTGAGTAGTCAACACGTTTTCCAAGAAGGTTCTGACGGAACCGTCCCTGTTTTCCTTTTAACATGTCTGAAAGCGATTTAAGAGGCCTGTTTCCGGGGCCTGTTACCGGCCTTCCCCTTCTGCCGTTGTCAATTAATGCGTCAACTGCCTCCTGAAGCATTCTCTTTTCGTTTCTTACAATAATGTCAGGAGCTCCTAAATCCAATAACCTTTTTAAGCGGTTGTTTCTGTTAATGACTCTTCTATACAAATCATTCAAATCAGAAGTTGCAAACCTTCCACCGTCAAGCTGGACCATTGGACGCAATTCCGGAGGAATTACAGGAATAACATCCAGAATCATCCATTCAGGCCTGTTACCTGAAAGTCTGAACGCTTCAACCACTTCCAGCCTTTTTATAAGCCTTATTCTCTTTTGCCCTGTCGCTTCTCTAAGTTCGGCCTTCATTTCATTTGACAGCTTGTCGAGATCAATTTCCTCCAAAAGTTCTTTTATTGCTTCAGCGCCCATTCCGGCTCTAAAATTGTGGCCGAACTTCTCCAAACTGTCCCTGTATTCCTTTTCAGACAGGATCTGCTTTTTTGAAAGCGGTGTCTGTCCCGGATCTATAACCACATATGCAGCAAAGTACAGAACTTTTTCGAGAGCCCTTGGGGACATATCAAGCATAAGGCCCATCCTGCTTGGGATGCCTTTAAAATACCAGATATGGGAAACCGGTGCCGCGAGCTCAATATGGCCCATCCTCTCACGTCTTACCTTTGAACGTGTAACTTCAACGCCGCATCTATCACATACTATTCCTTTATACCTTATCCTTTTATACTTACCACAGTGACACTCCCAATCTTTTTGAGGTCCAAATATTCTTTCACAAAATAATCCATCCCTTTCAGGCTTCAAGGTTCTGTAGTTAATAGTCTCAGGCTTCTTTACCTCACCTCTTGACCATTCTCTAATCTTTTCCGGAGAAGCCAAACCAATTCTTATTGCATCAAAGTTGCTAAGTTCAAACATGGCTCTCATCTCCCTTCTCAAAGTTCATCGTCGTCAAGATTGTCATCAAAAGTGTCATCATCAGTATCATCAGTATCATCAACATCTTCAACAGCATCTGCAAAAAGCTCCTCAACCAGGTCCTCGTCAAGGTTGTCGGCGTCGCCGATATCATCGAGGTCCAAGTCGTCTATATCAAGATCATCTTCTTCAATATCATCCCCTAAATCATCATAATCACTCAACGGAACCTCGTCTTCCCTGCCTTCAATGTTGACGCTAAGTTCTTCAACCTCATCATCAACAGACTCCTTGATGGCAATTTCCTCACGTTCTTCTGAATATACCTTGACATCCAGGGCAAGGCTCTGAAGTTCCTTTATCAATACCTTAAACGACTCAGGAATTCCAGGGGCCGGAACATTTTCACCCTTTACAATGGATTCATAAGTCTTTACCCTACCAACAACATCATCTGATTTTACAGTCAGTATTTCCTGCAAAGTATATGCAGCGCCATAGGCTTCAAGAGCCCATACTTCCATTTCTCCGAACCTCTGTCCGCCGAACTGCGCTTTTCCTCCAAGAGGCTGCTGTGTCACCAATGAGTAAGGACCTGTTGAACGTGCGTGAATCTTGTCGTCAACAAGGTGCGCAAGTTTCAACATATACATATACCCGACGGTTACTTTATTATCAAAAGGTTCACCTGTTCTTCCGTCATATAGTATAGTTTTGCCGTCTTCAGGCAAACCAGCTTTTCTCAACGTCTCAATAATATCCTCCTCCGTAGCGCCGTCAAATACAGGAGTCGCAACTTTCCATCCCAGGACTTTTGCAGCATACCCAAGATGTACTTCCAGAACCTGTCCGATATTCATTCGAGACGGCACACCCAGCGGGTTCAGCACAATATCAAGCGGAGTGCCATCCGGCAGGAAAGGCATATCCTCTTCAGGCAAGATTCTTGAAATAACGCCTTTATTGCCATGCCTTCCGGCCATTTTATCTCCAACGGATATTTTCCTTTTCTGTGCCACATAAACCCTGACCAGTTCATTTACCCCCGGCGGAAGCTCGTCACCGTGTTCCCTCGCGAACACTTTAACGTCTACTACGATTCCGGATTCGCCGTGGGGGACCCTCAGAGAAGTGTCTCTTACCTCTCTTGCCTTTTCACCGAAAATCGCCCTGAGAAGCCTTTCCTCGGCAGTAAGTTCTGTTTCTCCCTTAGGAGTAACCTTACCTACAAGAATATCTCCTGACCTTACTTCGGCGCCTATCCTGATTATACCTCTGTCATCAAGGTCTTTAAGGGTTTCTTCGCTGACATTTGGAATATCCCTTGTTATCTCTTCAGGTCCCAGCTTTGTATCCCTTGCTTCAGCTTCATATTCCTCAATATGGATTGAGGTAAATACATCATCTTTTACAAGCCTTTCGCTTATAAGTATTGCGTCCTCATAGTTGTATCCTTCCCAGGACATAAAACCTACCAGGATATTCTTTCCTAAAGCTATTTCTCCATTATCGGTTGAAGGGCCGTCAGCAATAACTTCACCCTTTACTACCCTGTCACCTTTTCTGACAATAGGTCTCTGGTTTATACATGTACCCTGGTTGGAACGCATGTACTTAAGTAATTTATATACATCCTTCTTTCCGCTGTCGGTTCTGACTATAATTTCCCTTGCCGAAACTTTTTCAACCACTCCGTCATTCTTTGCAAGCACAACTACTCCAGAGTCTCTTGCAGCTTTATACTCTATACCGGTTCCTATTATCGGAGCCTCGGTCTTTATCAGAGGCACAGCCTGACGTTGCATGTTGGAACCCATTAACGCACGGTTGGCGTCATCGTTTTCAAGGAAGGGGATCATCGCAGTAGCCACAGATACAAGCTGCTTTGGCGATACGTCCATGAAATCGACTTTTTCTCTTTCAACTTCGGGGAATTCATCCCTATACCTGGACAGAACTTTTTTGTTTACAAACCTGCCTTCCTCATCAAGCGGCTCATTTGCCTGTGCTATAACGTATTCGTCCTCCTCATCCGCTGTGAGGTAAACGATCTCATTAGTGACAACCCCTCTTTCCTTGTCCACTTTTCTATAGGGGGCTTCTATAAATCCATACTCGTTTACTCTTGCATAAGTGCTCAATGAACCTATCAGACCGATATTAGGCCCTTCAGGGGTCTCTATCGGACACATGCGGCTATAGTGTGAATAGTGAACGTCACGGACTTCAAAACCAGCTCTTTCCCTGCTCAATCCGCCTGGTCCCAAAGCGCTCAATCTCCTCTTATGAGTCAGCTCGGCAAGCGGATTTGTCTGGTCCATGAACTGGGACAACTGGCTGCTTCCGAAGAACTCCTTTATTGCTGCGACAACAGGCCTGATATTTATTAATGCCTGCGGCGTTACAATATCGATATCCTGGATGGTCATTCTTTCCCTGACCACTCTCTCCATTCTTGCCAGGCCTATTCTGAACTGATTCTGCAGAAGCTCTCCCACTGAACGCAGCCTTCTGTTCCCAAGGTGGTCAATATCATCAGTAGT
>DULF01000182.1 GCA_012840535.1 Clostridiaceae bacterium | reverse complement strand
TGGTTCTTTGCTTCATCCAGGATCCTGTCTCCTGACATCAGCCTGGTCTCACAGAAATAGAGGTTTGGTTCTTCCGGCGACCACAATCGGGGATTGCTCACAAACATTTTCTGCCGGACATTGATCTTCTGCGAAGTTCCGATGGTAACAGGCACCTTGTCCTGTGCAATTTTTTCGCCTTTTGGGTCAAAAATCTCTGTCAGGACATACAGTTCCCTGAACCCGCGGTCTTCGTAAACGACTTCAGTATTAACCAAAATCTCCGCCACATCCGTATCAATGGACGGTGTACTGATTTTAACGCTGTCAAGCTGGATATATGCGTAATCCGTCACATACAGGTTGACGTCTCTATATAACCCCGCTCCCGTGTACCAGCGGGAGTTCATGTCCATCCCGTTTTTGACGGTGACTTTCAGCGTGTTTTTTTCACCCGCCTTGATATAACGCGTAAGGTCTACCAAAAAATTGCTGTAACCAAAGGGACGCTTTCCGACATAATTTCCGTTAAGGGTTACAACCGCATTGGAGTAAGCCCCCTCAAACTCCACCCATACTTTTTTTCTGCCCATTCGGCAGGAACATCAAACTCCTTGATGTATTCCATGTCGGTTGCCCTGTAATATCCTGCTGCCGATCCGCCGGGAGCATTCTCCTGGCGTTCAGTCAGGATCATATAGTCATGGGGCAGATGCACATCCTGGGCAGGCGGAAAACTTTTCCCCTCCATAATATCATTTAACTTGAAAGGCTCGCGAACTTTCCAGCCGGCATTGAAATTTTGCCTCAGCATTTTCATCATCCTTTCTGTATGCTTCCCTTTTGTATATCTTTTATATCTTGTCTTAATCCCACCGACAATTATTTCATTTATAAGCCTTTACAGAGACTTTTTAAAGCAGTCAGATGACCAATTAGATGAAAAAAATTCAAAACTTTATCTTTATTATAAATATTTTATTGGTTCTTTTTTAACCTTCTGTGTATTTTAAATTCGCTTCCTTTGCCAACTGTTTTCTCCGTACCATTTTAGCAAATGAACCCTGGTTTGAAGAAATAATCAGCAAAATTAATAAGAACAGACCTGAAGCAATGGAACGAGCATTTGTATCCAAGCCCATTGCCACCAATCCTGAAGTTAACATCTGCATAGATACGGTTCCAATGACAATTCCGACAGCAAAGTTACAACTGGAACTGAGAAAAAACGCAATAAAAACTCCCATCATTGCATCAAAGAGCAAATGGATTGATCCCATGGAAGCAATGGGTCTTATTGTGGTATTGTTTGACAAAAGAAGAACTGCTGCCAGACCCGCAAATACTCCTCCAAAAAGAAAAGACTGAAATTTTACTTTCTCGATATCGATGCCTGCATTGCTTGCAATAATCTGGTTCGCACCAGTTGCCTTCACATTATATCCTAAAGATGTTTTGTTATATACCACATAAAACAATGCAAACATCACAAAAAGTATAATATAGCACCATGGCATCTGCGCCAGTACTCCGTCGGATATACTGATCTTAACTTCTTTTATTCCGATCACCCTCGGCAAAGCTTCATATACCATAAGCATACCTGTTGTCAGTACAAGGGACGGAATTTTCATTAGTTTATATAAAATCCCGTTCAAGGTGCTGAACAAAATTGCGATACCCACAATAAATATGAACATTCCCCACACGCCTGTTCCGGTTTTGTGCGAAAGGGTTCCTCCCAAAATGGCAGAAGCATAAATAATTCCACCAACGGAAAAGTCCCACATGCCAATCGTCATATTCATTCCAATTGCATAAGCAATCATAATCGGTATCACTGACAACCTGAAAACCATCAGCAGGGAGGAAGGTTTCCCAAACCTTCCTCCTGTGGCAATTAACAACACAAGATAGACGATTACCGGAAGCAAAATTGTTTTAAGCATCTTTAACAAGTTAACCTTTAATTTTTTCATACCTCTCCACCCTTAAAAAGCGCTTGTATATCTTCTTATCCGTGTCTCTGAACAACATCCTCCAGGCTGTAGGTATCCATTACCTTTTTCAGATTTTCAACGGTTGCGTCAGGATTGAATACCGGACTTAATGCTTTCAGTTCGTCTATTGAATAAGCAGGGATATCGCCTTCAATATATTTCATGTAGTTGTCATAGTCTTCGCCTGATTTCATATGAATATACTTCAGTTTTAATGTTTCAGTCCTGTCCTCCTTGGGAAGCAGGGGCTTGCCTGCCATCTGACTGTACAGAAGAACAAAGGTGAAAGAAGCCAAATAACCTTGTCCTCCGGCAACAAAAACCATGGTTCCGTCTTCAAGATACTTTCTCGTATCTTCCTTGACATCAACAGTCGCAAACTTTACCTTGTCTTTCAAACCATCCGAATATATCGTCGCAATCACTGTTCCGCTGTTTCCAGTCTGGATCATTCCATCGATTTCGGGATTGGCTGCCATGATTTGCCTGAATCCTTCAACATACTTGCTTGAATCCGCTGTTCTAAAGTTTGTAATGATTTTAAAATCGGATGAATGTTCTTCTGCAAACTTTTCAATCCCCTTAATACGGTCATCATGAGCTGATGACATTCCCGGCGGGATGGAGATGTAGGCAATATTCCTTGTCCCTGCATCATACAAAGCCTTTGCCATGCTGTATCCTACATCATAGTCATTGGCTGTAACAGAACCGACATAATAATCCGACGCTTGTGCCGCTTTAACTGCTTCAGGATCTGTCAGCGTACTGGCAATTTGAACAAGATGTACACCTGCCTTGTCACAGGCTTCAATCATAGCCGGAGTTGCCATAACAGAAATAATACCGTCGCAGCCTTCTTCAATAAGGGCTTCGTTGGTGGCTGTCATGCTTTCCACATCCAAGGATGTCCATTCCTTAAATACAATTTCACATCCGAATCCTTTTGCTACATATTCCAGCTGCTTTTTAAGCTCTGCCCCTAACTGGTCTGTGAAAGAAAAATACGAGAATCCCACTTTGAATTTCGGTGCATCGGTCTTTTCCTCGCCTGAAGACGCCGCATTCGCACTGGATGCAGCACCTGATGCTGTCGTCGACTCATTTTTTGAGTTTGAATTTTTTGCAGAACCGCAACCGGATACCAATACCGCCAGCATGCAAATGCATACTGCAATGCTGATAAATCTTTTCATTTTCATGCATTTTACCTCCTTTTAATTTTGACATTCTCTTGAAAACTTATATTGCTTTCGAGAGCTTATTTGAAGGGAAAGCCGCGCAGCAATTCCCCCAAAATCGAAATGAAGAGAACCATTCACCGGACTTTGACTTCAGTTTCGTTCAGACAGCGCAACATCCGATTTCCCAAACCTATTTTATATAGCACCCGTATTCGCATCCGGCAACTTTTGATGAATATTCACTCTGAATTTTTACACGGTACTTTCCTATTCTTCCCCCGGAAAGACTTCAGACACTTAACCGGTAATGCCGTTTACAGGATGAACTTTCCTTTGCTTCTGTCATAGGATAAACCGACAATAATCAGGAACAGGATCCCTTGTATGAAATGTGTCCAGCTCGGATCCATACTCATAATGGATAGTCCGTTTTGCAGGAGTGTTAATGTCAATGCCCCGACGATCGCACTTATCATTCTGGACTGAGATCCCCCCGTAAGCGGGAATCCCCCCAAAACAATTGCAACGAAAATATTTAACCCAAGTCCGCCTCCGGTAGATGAGGAAAGCATACTCACCCTGATGAGAGAGAAGAATCCTGCAATACCGATGCAAACGCCCAAACATACAAAAGCCAGAATGTATGTTTTTACTTTTCTCACCCCTGACAAGGCTGCTGCTGTCTCATTTCCGCCCAGGGCTTTCAAATCTCTGCCCAGTCTCGTTTTATTAAATATAACCCATCCGACGCCAACCATGACGATAAGTACAATTGCTTTCAATAACGGCGAATTTGCAGATTTGTAGTCTTGAAATGAAATATATATATCTGCCTCACTTACCGCTGCGGTAACAATGCCATTACATATAAACATCATGCAAAGGGAAGAAACAAAAACATTGACTTTCAGCACACTTGTAATAATGGAGGTAATGATGGTACAAAATACTGCAGTGCCGATTGCGATAAGTATAATCAGGATAATAGGCGTATCCCCGGTTTTCATCAAATAGGCAATCGACAATTCGGATAATGCCATCACAGCTCCTATGGAAATGTCAAACAAGCCACATGCGTAGATAAATGATGCGCCTACCGCTACCAATGTAATAGTAAAACACTGTTCAATTAAGTTACTGAGGTTGCTTGCCGCAACCAATCTTCCCCTTGTCGCGATCAGGAAAAAGAGAAATATAAACAACAGGCCGACAAATGGCAATGCTTGCCGTAATTCCATGTTGTTCCGGGAAATTTTGTCAAGGCGCAATTTAAAATTTGTTTTAACATTGTGTGTAATATCCCTTTTTGCTTCCATTATCCCTAAACCCCTTTAAATCATATATTCTATAAGCATGGAATCATTCACGTTTTTGCTTCTTGGTATCTCCGCAGCAATGGCGCCGTTTTTCATAATCAGAATTCTGTCACTCATACCAATGAGTTCCGGCAACTCCTCCGAAATCATGATGATGGACTTTCCTTCCTTCTTAAGTTCATAAATCATGCTGTAAATTGCGGCTTTTACCCCTATATCAATCCCCCGCGTAGGACAATCAATGATAAATATGTCGCACTGTCTTGCAAGCCATTTTGCAAAAGCAACTTTTTGCTTGTTACCACCCGACAATTGCGTGCAAAACTGTTTTCCGGAGATGCACTTAATACTTAATGCACCGATTTGCTGACTTACAATTTCTTTTTCTTTCTTACCGGAGAGCAAACCCAGTTTTTTCAGTCTGTCCAGTAAAGGAAGAGCAATATTTTCCTGTATACTCGCATTGATAATAATGGATTCATGATCCCTGTCTTTCGACAGATATCCAATCCCTTTTCTGATTGCAACATGAGGTTTCTTCAGCACCGTATTGGATGGGGTATGAATCACTTCACCCGTCACAGGCCTGCTTGCCCCAAAAAGGATTTTACCCAGTTCATGCATGCCACAGTTAGCCAATCCGCCAATGCCCAATATTTCACCTTCATGCAACTCCAGATTAAGATTCATAATTAATCCATCTTCTGAGGTGATTCTGTTTGCTTTCAAAACCACTTTTTCACCAAAAGTGCCATCATAATCAGCTCTATAGTAGTTGTTTGTCAATTCCCTGCCAACCATCAGTTTTTTCATTTTATCAACCGACATCTCATCCCGGCTGAGTGTCTGAATTTTTACTCCATCCCGCAGTACGGTTACGGTATTGCAAATATACATAACTTCATCCAGGTCGTGGGATATGAAAATAACAGCTTTATTCTCATTCTGCAGGCTTTTGATCAAATTGTATATGATCTTCCTGCCCTTTTGCGCCAATGCAGTGGTTGACTCGTCGACAATCAATATTTCAGGATTTGTATACATGGCGCGGGCAATTTCAACAATTTTCCTGTCTTCAAAATTCAATGAATCCACCGAAGCAGCAGGGTCAATGTCATCAACCCCTATTTTATGTAAAATGGCCTCTGCTTCTTTATACATTTGTTTTTCATTAACGAATCCAAGCTTTTCAAAACGTTTCAGATCCCCGACAAAAATGTTTTCTGCCACAGTAAGATGGGAAAGCGTACCTGCTTCCTGAACAATAATCCCGATTCCGCTTTTTCTGGCATCCAGCATGGACTGGGGACTGTATTCTTTTTCTTTGAAATACATTCTCCCTTTATCCGGTTTAAGTATACCGGCAATAATGGATGACAGTGTGGATTTCCCGCTGCCGTTTTCCCCGATCAGTCCACACACGTTCCCCCTTCTCAGTTCAAAATCCACATTGATCAGAGCCTGTGTTGGTCCAAACGACTTATAAATTCCGAATGTTTTGAAAAGTACACCATTGTCCATTGTTTTACCCCTTTTAATATCTTTTGAGATCGAGTTCCTGATTCCAATTGACCTGATCAGTCCAAACTGCAAAAAACGTTATTTTTCAAAAACATCCTGTCCGGTCATGTTGACAGACATTACATACCTTATTGGACGAATTTTCTGATAGAGTTTACATTTTGATTTTATAAAACCGAATATGTTACAAACAATATCAAAATTGGATATTTCTAATAGGATTTGTATCAAATTTTGACCTAACAGATCTTCACCCACTTAAAAAATGATATAATAAAAACTGCACCACAAATACATGTTTAAAGGTGAAAAACTATGGCCATAACCATTGAACCAACTTTTCAAAACGGAACGCGAAACATTGATGAAATCATTTCCTTTTATGGCCCTAACGAGTTATTAACCTTTTACCAAAAAATTAACGTACCTTTTGTGATGGTCATCATGTCCAATCATCCCAGTGATCCTGAAAATAACGTTTTTTCTGTTTTTTCACCGGACTCCCAGTTTAACTGCGTGAGCAGGAAATCACTGAAAGGACGAAGAGAGGACAGCATGCATCAGCACGATTATTTTGAACTCATGTATGTCCTGAAAGGAAGCGTGTATCAGATTGTGGAAGGAAAACGTTATTATTATACCACCGGAAGCTGTTGCCTTATGAACAGGTATACATTGCATACGGAGGAATTGTCCACTGATTTTGTAAACCTCTTTATCTGCCTCTCTCCGGATTTTGTTTCCTCCATGTTCAGTCATGAAAAATCTCTTCTTTTCACAATGGAAAAGGAATACTCGGAAAATCTGATCATTAACTTTTTAAAACAAAACATTAGAAAAAACCATAAAAATTTAAAGGATTTTCTCGGTTTTGTCCCCCTGATTACCGAAACGCAGCAAAAAGTAATGGTGCACGATATTTTCGAGCAAATGCTGAATACATTGATCAGTCCTTTCTACGGAGCAACATACCGTTTGCTGGATTTGCTTTCCCAGTTAATGGACCTGTTATGTAATCCCCATTATTACAACGCAATCCATATTACAACAAGGACTCGAATGGATTCCATGCTCTTTGCAAGAATCGGGCAGATCCTGGAAGAACATAACGGGCGGATCAGCAATAAAGAGATCGCAAAAATGCTGAATTACAATGGGACATATTTGGGAAGAATTGTGAAAAAATACACAGGAAAAAGCTTTTCTGAATATAGCCTGACCTTTACAATGAAGGCTGCGGAAAATTTGCTGAAAGACTCTCAAAAAAGCATATCGGATATTATCAACGAATTGAATTTTACAAACCGTACCCAGTTTTACAAGCTTTTTAAACAGCATTACGGCATGACGCCAAAAGAATACAGGAAAAAATACGGTAAAAAAAATATTTCCTGAAGACCCAGGAAATAATCCGAATTTCATAAATGAAGGCTTGCCATGGAAAGAGAAAAATCAGGCCGACTTATTCAACGTTTCCTGATTTGTCAGTATTCTCCGGAAAGCTGTGCCTCACACTCCTCGCGTGTAATTTCACCGGCATTGCAGCGAACCATCAGCTCCACATCTTTATCTTTCAGCTTATAGAAACACATTACGGCCACACCAAGCAAAACGCCTATCA
>DULF01000181.1 GCA_012840535.1 Clostridiaceae bacterium | reverse complement strand
CGTACATTAACCCATGGATATACATTCCAAGAGCAATTCCAAGGAATCCTGCCAACGCCCCAAGGAATATATAAGCAAACCTTATTACTCTCAGGCTGAAACCGAGGGAAAAGTTTGGAATGGCAAATGAGCCGATACCTGTAACAGCTACAATAATTATGAGTATAGGACTTACAATATTCGCAGCTACAGCAGCCTGGCCAAGAATAAGAGCACCGATAATACCTAATGTTGGTCCTATTGGGCCGGGTATTCTTATCCCTGCTTCTCTTATAAGTTCAAACGACATCTCCATGATAAGTATTTCAACAACCGAGGGGAAAGGGACTTTTTCCCTTGACGCTTCTATTGCAAACAGCAGGTCCGTAGGTATCATTTCATGATGATAATTTGTGATTGCAACATAAAGTCCCGGAAGCAAAACTGATAATACTATCCCTATAATTCTTATTATTCTGAGGAAGCTCCCATATGGAAACCTTACATATGTATCTTCCGGAGAGTGCATCAGTTCTGTCAGCGTCGCTGGCATAGCCAATGCAAAGGGGCTTCCGTGCATAATAACAACTACCTTTCCTTCGGACAGGAATGATGCTGCCCTGTCAGGTCTTTCAGTCTCGATGATTTGCGGAGCAGGTAAATAGGTATTGTCTTCTATTAACTGTTCAAGCTGCCCTGAATCTATTAAATAGTCAATTTTTATACTTTTTAACCTCTTTCTTACCTCATTCACCAGCGCTTCATTTGCAATATCCTTGATATACATCATTGCGCATGCTGTTTTGCTTCTTCTGCCAATTGTTATGGTTTCTGCAATTAAATCTTCATCCTTGATTATTTTTCTTATAAGTGCAGTATTTACTCTCAGCACTTCCGTAAAACCTTCCTGGGGGCCTCTTATTACAAGTTCTGTGTTCGGCCTTTCAACTCCCCTGTGTTGCCAGCCTTTTACATCAGCTGCAAAAGCCACGTCGATACCGTCGATAAAAATACCGCATCCTCCAAAATTGATTTCCTCTATTACTTCAATGTATTTATCAGCAACTTTCAGCTGGTTTTGCGGAAGAAGATGGTCTTTAATGTACTCAGCAATATCTGTCCGGTCGCTTTTGATATCAAGATTAGAAAGCAGCATCAAAGGTTGTAATATGTTAAGGTTTATCAGTTTACTGTCCGTCATCCCGTCAAAAAACAAAATAAAAGCTTCAACAGGTTTATTATTTACATTTATGACAAATTCCCTCAGTATAATGTCTCCGTTTTGAGGAATGCTGTATACTTCTTTCATGTATTTAAGGTTTTCTGAGAGATTTTTGCTTATCTTTTCATTTTTTCTGTCATCGCTTTTTTTTGCCTGGCCTTTTTTATCTTCACCGCTTTTTTTGTTTTCATTGTCATATTTTTCGGTTCCAACAGGCTTTGCATGTATGATCTCCCTCTTTTTTTCCTGTTTTCCCCTATCCTTGTTGCTTTCACTTCTCTTTTCTGTCTTTTCGCTATTTGTTTCGTTATTTTCCTTTAGAACAAACTCTTCAGTTTTCTTTGGCTCATTAAAAAATATAAGACTTCTTATTACTTTTCCAAATCGAGACAACCTTTTCACTCCATTCCTATGTACAACATTTTATGTGATTGAGACTTGACGCTAAATTATGT
>DULF01000180.1 GCA_012840535.1 Clostridiaceae bacterium | reverse complement strand
AGCAACAGACGGCGACACTGCCCAGGTTGGGCCAAGCCTTGCTGAAAAACTTGGCATTCCTCACACTACATATGTAAGAAAAATTGAAGAAATCCGGGAAGGCTATATAAGATGCCAGAGGCTGACGGACGACGGATATGAGGTAATTGAAATGCCTCTTCCTGCACTTATTACTGTTGTTAAAGAAATAAACGAGCCAAGGCTCCCGTCTTTGAAGGGCATGATGAGGGCCAGGAAAGCTACAATAAATATATGGACTGCAGATGATATCGGAGCTGACAAAAATCTATGCGGATTGAAAGGATCACCCACGCAAGTTGTAAGGACATTTGTTCCTGTCCACGAGGTAAACAGTGAAATGATAGAAGGAGATCCTCAGGAACAGGCAAGAAAACTGGCTGATAAGCTTTTATCAATGCAGTTTATTAAATGTATGTGAGTTTGGGGGTAAATCTGAATGGCAAGTATCAGAATAATTAAGGAAAAATGTATTGGCTGCAGGCTTTGTATTCGTGGATGTCCTTTCAACGCAATAGAAGTCAAGGAAAAAAAAGCCAGTATTCTCGACAATTGTACCCTTTGCGGAGCTTGTGTGTCTTCGTGCAAATATGACGCAATAGACTTTCAAAGGGACGAAGCCGAGGGTATGGCTGACCTGTCTTCATACAAAGGAGTATGGATATTCGGAGAGCAAAAGAACGGCATAATTGCAAATGTAGTGCTTGAACTTCTCGGCGCTGGCAGGAAACTTGCCGATGACCTCGGTGTTCCGCTTTCCGCCGTTCTTCTTGGTGAAAATGTGGAAAACATCGCAGGTGGCTTGATTTGCTACGGTGCGGACAATGTGTATGTGGTTGATGACCCGTCTCTAAAATATTTCAACGACGAGTCTTATACAGATATTTTCGTCCAGCTGGTTACCATGTACAAACCTGAAATAGTATTAATGGGTGCAACAACCTACGGACGCTCTCTTGCCCCAAGAGTTGCTTCAAGGCTTAATACAGGACTTACAGCTGACTGTACAGGCCTTGAGATAGATCCGGAAAGAAAGATTCTTCTCCAAACGCGGCCAGCATTTGGAGGAAATCTCATGGCTACAATAATATGCCCTAATCACAGGCCGCAAATGGCTACAGTCAGGCCAAAAGTCATGAAAGCGCTTGAACCTGACAGAAGCAGAAAAGGCGAAATCATAAAACCGGTAGTAAAGATACCCGAGAATGTCAGTATCAAAGTTAAGGAAGTTGTCACAAACGTTTGTGAAATGGTTAATCTAACCGATGCAGATATAATTGTTTCAGCAGGGAGAGGTATAGGCGATCCAAAAAATCTTAAGCTCGTCGAAGAGCTTGCAAGAGTTCTTGGCGGGGCTGTAGGCGCATCACGTGCCGTTGTTGACGCAGGATGGATTGAATACAGCCACCAGGTTGGGCAAACAGGCAAAACAGTTGGTCCAAAAATATATTTTGCCTGCGGAATTTCAGGTGCGATCCAGCATCTTGCCGGTATGTCTTCTTCTGACATAATCATAGCAATAAACAAAAATCCGGATGCGCCGATATT
>DULF01000179.1 GCA_012840535.1 Clostridiaceae bacterium | reverse complement strand
TGTGGTATCCGGAGTAATCATGAGAACCGTCAATACCAAAAGGAACAGCCCATTCCGGCCGCGGAACCTAAGTCTTGCAAAGGCATATGCTGCCAATGTCGCGACAAAGCCCCTCAAAAGCAATGTGAAAATAACAATTTCAATTGTATTGGCATACCATCTTGCAAAGTATTTATTACTGAATACAACCTTGTAGTTTCCCAAAAAGATTTCATCCGGAATCAGCTGTAAAGGCTTGACGAAAATAGACGCCTCCGGTTTAAAAGATATCGAAAGCATGATCAGTAACGGAAATACCATTACAGCTCCTATAATAAGCCCTAAAACGGAACGAACTATGACTAAATTATTTTTGTCTTTTTTTAATAATGCACCCATTTTTTCTGTCCTTTCCATTGAATAGCTGAAAAAATCAATATGATAATAAACATGACTATTGACTGCGCTGCAGCATAACTGTAATGGTTAAACGCAAACGCCTCTTCATAAATGTTTATTACCGCAACTCTGCTGGCTGTCCCCGGTCCCCCGCCTGTGAGGTTCTTAATTAACGCAAAGTTGCTGAAAGCCAGGATAACGTTGTTTACAATCAGGAAAAAGGTTGTTGGGGATATAAGGGGAAGCGTCACATGAAAAAACTTCTGCACACTGCTTGCCCCATCCAGCAAGCACGCCTCATACAATTCAGTAGGCACACCTTGCAAAGCTGCAAGATATACTATTACAACCAACGCAAGCGACTGCCACACTCCTATAAACGCAGTCACCGGCAGTACGGTTGAAGCATTGAAAAGCCACATGGGTGGGTCATTAACACCAAGGACCTTTAATATTGAGTTTACAATGCCGTTCTTGTCCAGTATAATGGCAAATATGATCGTAACCGCAACAATATTCGTTACATAAGGAACAAGCACCAGTGTCCTGGAAAGCTTTCTTAAGTAAAACTCATTATTGAAAAAAACAGCCAACAGGAGGCCGAAAACCATTCTGCCCGGAACAAAATACAAAATATATAAAAACGATTTTAAGAAAGCCTCCAGTGCTATTTCATCTGTAAATATCCGTATAAAATTTTTAAAACCGACAAATTCAACCATCCCACCCAGTACATGTTCCAGATGGCCTAACCTGTTAAAGTCAATAAAGCTTATAAAAATACTGAACAGCATCGGTATAAATGTAAATACCAAATAACCTAAAACAAATGGAGCTACAAATATGTAAGCCGTCATTGCTTCCTGTTGTCTTATGCTCATAGTCTTTCTTTTTTTCTTAACAGCTGTCATTATAACAAACCATCCTTGCTTTATATACATTTTACTTTATGGATGCCGCTGTTAAAGAGGCATCCATAAAGTATCCTACTAAATCTTGCTGCAAATCATTTATTGCTTTCAGTAGCCTGTTCGATAGCTTCATCAGCCTTTGCTTTAATGTCTGCGATGGCCTGGTCAAGAGTTTTTGCTCCTGTAATAAAGTTTTCGCCTTCAGCTTTTATGATCGCAGAATACTGGCTGGCAATTGGTCCGAGTATTTTTTCACTGGCAACACCCATACCGTTGTTATAATATGCATTGTACAGGTCATCAACGGTAATCTGGCCGTTTGTCGATTCTTCTATAGACTTGAATACATCCTCAACATCAGATTTCTGTACATTTGCCATTGCCGGGAACTGGTTACGGTATTTATATTCATTTGTCGATACCCAGGCAATGAAATCCGCTGCCGCCTGCTTATTCTTGCTGTTTATATTAATGCCGTGGAAATCGCAGATAGCAAGGTTTTTGTTTTCTTTAAGGTCCTTAAAGGTTGGCGTTGCAACCACACCGATTTCCCAGTCCCTTGGGTATGTTTCCAGGTCGCTGATTGCTGAAAAATACCAGCTGGAAATGAACATCATACCGCATTTACCCGAAAGGAAATAGGTGGAAGTCATTTTCTTGATTTGCTGTTCAGCCCAGGAAGGCTGGATTTTGTGCACTGCACTCAGTTCATGATAGAAAAGCATTGATTCTTTAAACAGCGGATTATCATAGTCAGATGTACCGTCTTCCTTGTATCCCGACAATCCCGCCATGCTTGCCTTAATGTAGAACATGTTGTCATATAAAGGCATGTAGGATCCATAGATGCCTTTACTCGGGTCTGTAAGTTTTTTGGCGGTTTCAATATAGTCGTCCCAGGTCCAGGGAGCTTTTGGATATGGTACATTAGCCTCATCAAAAATCTTCTTGTTGTAGAAAACAGCCCAGAATGTGGCAATTGTCGGAACTCCGAATATTTTTCCGTCTTTGTCCTTATACAAAGTGTCGCCGAAAGTCTTTTCCGCATCAAACCCTATTTTTTCAAAATACGGTTTCAAATCTCCTTCAACCATTTTAGCAGTGCCATAATTTATACCTTCAATTGCATTGCACCTGATTATATCTGTAGTATCACCTGACATCAGGGCAATGTCGCGCTTCTGGGGAACTTCCTGGATCGGTCCTAAAATTTCATTAAACTCTACCTTGTTGCCTGAAATTTTCTCATAATCATCGAATGCCTTTCGCAAATTCTGATCCTGAGCCTGCACAGTATCAACAAACACAGTAAGTGTAACAGGTTCTGGTTTTGTTTCGGCCGTTTTGGATTCTTCCGATGTGCTGGCAGTACCGGTGCCCGAATCAGCTTTGCTGTCCGCCTCTTTTTCTGTATTGCTTCCGCAGCCTGCAAGCAGAGACAGCATTAAACATGCTGAAATGATAAATGCTAAAATCCTCCTCATTTTCATCGACTGGCTCCTTTCAAATCATAATCTTTCTGCAATCATTGTTTAAAATGCTTCTGAAGGGCCCCCGTACCAGCTGGTACAATATGCAGCATGATAAAAGACGGATTTGATCAAATCACAGTATAATCTTAGCAGATTTCTTTCTGGGATATAAGATAATAAAATTAATACTTTTCCTGTTTTTTTAATATATTATGAAAATTTTATATTCTTGCCGGCAGGTATTTATTACCCTTAATCAGCTTTACTGACTTTATTCAGACTGGCTACCTTTAATCAGCTGCCGGGATTATGAGCCTCGTCACAGTGCCTTTTCCAGGTTTGCTCTTTATTTGCATCCTGAAATTTTCTCCATAATAAAGTCTGAGACGTGAATAAACATTGCTGAGTCCTATACTGGATTTGTTGTCCTGCTGCGGCTTTTCAAGCTGTTCTGTAACTTCCCTGAGCTTTTTTTCATCCATTCCTGCCCCGTTATCCCTGACTGACAGCACTATTGAGTCTTTTACTGCATAACCTCTTATCAGGATTTCCCCGCCCCTTTTCATATGGTCAATGCCATGAATGATTGCGTTTTCTACAATTGGCTGCAGGACCAGTTTCAATATTTTGCGTTCAAATACTTCCTCCTTTATATTTAAAGTAAACTGAAGGCGTCCCTGGTAACGCATCTCCTGTATGAAAATATAATCATTCAAATAGTTGATTTCATCAATAATACGTACGGTCTTGCCGCCGCTGAGGCCCCATCTCAAAAATCTTCCTAGGGCGCTTACCATGTTGCATATATCCTTGACCTGGGCCTTATACGCAACCCAGTTGATCGACTCTAGGGTATTATATAAAAAGTGCGGATTGATCTGGCGCTGAAGCGCTGCAAACTGGGCCTCTTTCTGCAGAAGCATAAGTTCCTTTTCTCTTATCCTGGATTCATAGTTTTCATGTATAAGCCGGTTCATCTCGCTGAGCAGCTCGTTAATTTTTATTGCTATATATGAAATTTCGTCCCTGATAAATATATTTGTCCTGACAGGCTTGCCGCTGCCTTCCACAATGTTTTGCATATCCACCAACAGCCTGTTGAGGGGATATAATATACTGATGTAAATCAGGTAGGAATTTGCAAGAACAAGCCCTAATATTACCAGGGCAATAATTATGGAATTCCTGTAGAAAGGATCAAGCTTCTGCTTAAGCCCGTCTTCCGGAATTATCTTGAGGTAACCTATATTACCGGCCTGTCCTTTTTCTGATATGACCGTATAGTTCCGGTTATCATATCTTAACGTTCCCGCTTTTTCTTTATAATCTTCAAAATAGCGTTTATTATTTGCAATCAGATGTTCAGGAACCGGATCATCAAATGTCAGATAATTCATTTTATTATCGGTCAAGGCAATATGGCTGGGCAAGTCTTCACGTGCATTCATAACAATCCTTTCAACCGATTCAGATGAAACACCAAGTTTAATATAGCCAATCGTGCTTCCAAATTTGCCGTCATGGCTTTTTAAATACCTGATTTTTCTTCCAAAACCCATCTCAGGTTCAAGGTAATAGTTTTTCCCTATCCCCAGCAAAACCAGCTCACCAATGCTTTCTTTCAGCTGCGGTACAAAATTTTTAATAGCCGGATTATTGTCATTCACTGAAAAATATTCAGTAGAATATATGATTGAACCGCTTGGGTCGTACAAAGCCACATTAATCTGTTCTTTCCTGTTTGATTTTACATTAAGCAGTAAATCACTCACATATTCCGTATCTTCCTTGGTAAGGGTATTGTTGCTGAATTTCCTGAAAATCTCCTGGATTCTCTCATTATAACCGATCTGCTTAAGCATCAGGTCATATTCTTCTATCTTGCTGTCAAAATAATGCCTTGCAAGTTTTAATGTATTTGAAGAATAATACACAACATTCTCTTTATAAAATTTAAAAAAGCTGTTAAAGGAAATTACAGCAAAGATCGGGTTCGGCAGAATAGAAGACAGGACAAAATAATAAGCCAGCCTGTACCTGAGGCTGTTCCTGCTGCGTGCCGGAACGAGTATAAAATTCTTTTTCTTTACCTCTTCCTTTATCTCGTCCATTAACTTTTTCAGAAGCTCATTGATGGGTGAGGAAATATTGCGGGAATAAAGGTAAGACATTAGAAGCACATACAAAATGCATATTACGCTGTAAATGCCGATCATCAGCATAATTTCCGAGCTTCCCTTGTAAATCTTCTCATAAGGTATAACGCTTATAACCTGGAACTGGAACGGCTGTAGATTTTTATATATGCACAATACATTTTTGTTGTTTACAGTTCTCGTTTGATATTCACCGTTGTTCTGCCCAATGCTGCCAAGCAAATCAATATATTCTCCATTGTTCCTGTTTGACCAGATCAGGTTGTTCCGCCTGTCCATAATCATGACGGTTACATACTCTTCCTGCCCTGAAAATATCTCAAAAAATGCCCTGGTATCAACAGTAATTGCAACAAGGCCTGTCAATTCATTTTTGAAGTTTTTTAGCGTACGGATTAAAGCAATTTGCCCGTCCAGCAGCTTGAAAATCTGGCATTCACACGTATCCTCCCCTTTGAAGTTTTCAGGGACAATGGAATAAACAGGGACACTCTCCTCTTCATCAGTTTTTACAAGTGTCGATAAATCATCATAAAACCTCTCAAATTCCGAAATTCTACCCAGGAATTGGCCCCGGCTGCTTTTTGTGTAAACATATGCAAACCTGTTGACTCCGACGAGAATAACGCTGTTGATTATGTTTTGCTTAGGAAAAACCCGGCTGATTTCCGCTTCAATATTTGCAACGTTGTTGCTTAAACTGACTATGTCTGTTTTATCATCGTTGTTTTTCAGGATTTTTGTCAGTACTTCGCTGTTGTTTATTCCCTTTACGCTTATTTCCAGTTCATCGTGATTTGACTTTAAAGTCTGGTTTGCGTATTCATAAAAATTGAGGCTGTATGTTACCTGTTGCTCAAGAACAAGCCTTAATATAAAGATCTGAAAAACGTAAAAGACAATGGCGATTACCAGTACAGTAATTATGATGGATGAAATAAACAGCTTTATCTGTATGCTGAATTTTATGAAATGGGAAAAAAGATACCTTAATAACTTATGCAGCCCCCGGGGAATAAATTCAAGTACCTTTGGCATATATACCTCCGATATTATAAATAATACCTTAACTTTCTTTAAATTTGAGAGGAGTCATCCCGGTAATTTTTTTGAACACGTCAGTAAAATACTTTGTATTGCTGTATCCCACCTTTTCTGCGATTTCATACACTTTCAGGTTGGTTTGTTTCAACAGGATTTTGGCTTGTTCGATCCTGACTTCATTGAGGAATTCCAGGAAACCCTTACCGGTTTCCCTGCTGAAGCGGGCGCACAAATACCCTTCGCTGAGCTGGACATTTTCCGCTACATCGTGTAAAGTCAGCTTTTCCGGATAGTGCTTCCGGATATAATCGATTGTTTTCTGTACTGCAAAACTATATTTCACATCTGTAAAATTCTGGTGCTGACCAATCCCGTCGCTTTTTTCACCGGGGACAAGGCCTTCATTCATGTCATTGACTCCATGTTCCCTGTCGAGCTGTTTCTTGAGCTTCTTTAAAAGGCCGGTCAGTTCATTCATGTTCACAGGCTTTAGCAAATATTCGCTGACTCCGAGGGAAATAGCCGTTTTAGCATATTCAAATTCTTTATATCCCGAGAGCAGGACTATTTTACATGTGGGATACATCCGGTTTATGTGCGTACATAAATTAAGCCCGTCCATTACAGGCATTTTTATGTCCGTAATGATAACGTCAATCTTCAAGTTTTTCATCAGGGAAAGTGCTTCTGCACCGTCAGATGCAGAACAGACCGCTTTAAACCCGTAACTCTCCCAATCAAAAGACATGAGACCGTCACATATAATATCTTCATCATCGACAATCATGATATTATACATCTGGTGTATTTCCCCCATACCTGACTTGCAAAGTGAAACATAAACTTCTGTTAACTTATTATAGCATAAAATTTAGGATATTGAATGCAAATTATCAAATTAAACCGGAATTGAACCGGGAGCAAGATAATAAATCCTGGAAAATCACAAGTTCAAAAGATAAAGAGACTATAAATGGCAGGCCCATTTATAGTCTCCTGGGGCTTTCTGCCTTCGTACTTGGCAACCAGTGGTTTCCTGTTATTAAGTGCGGTCCGGGATAAACAATTGTACATTAACAGTATGACAGTCTTGGATAAAGCAGGCAAAATCACACATTCTCCGCCTGCCAGGAAATTGTCAGCGCAGCAATACCCTGTGGGGGAACTTTAAGCTCAAATACCATATGATCATTTTCCCAACCGCATTCAATCCTTTCCTCTACCATCCGGGAGCTTTCCATTAGCTCATCGATTTGACTTTTGTCCGGGTATTCCGGACAACCCATCTCAACCCATCTTCTTTTTGGGTTTGCGTGTTCCTCATCAATTCTCTCTAAAACTGCTCTTGCACCTTTTTTAATCCCCTTTACCGCAATACGGACATTTTCTTCTTTTGCCGGGGATCGCGGAATGTTATATTGGTGTACAATAATTGACAGCTTATTATCACCTTTTACAGCCAGAACCTCAACATCTGACTCAGCTTCTGAAACCACAGGCAGTCTTTCAGTCCCAATGTTGTGCATTAGTTCAAAAGCTCTGTAGGAAGGTTTTGGCACCCCATGCAGGTTAAGAAGCCCGAAACCGCCGTGAAACGGCATGGAGGGAAACGAAAGTTCCTCAAAAATGTCTGAAAAAGTCCAAAAAGAATAGAAATTCACCAAGCCCTGATTATCTGCCAATGTTTTAATAATAAAAGCGGCTGCATAAGGTTCGTCATGCAAGGGATCAGTACAACTGGGCGAGGTATTCCATTCTGTATAGAACAACGGCAGCTTCCCGGCTTCCATTCTGGATTTTTGAGCATTCTTGGTCAAAATGCCTCTTTCCGACCTGGCAAGCCTTTCTTCCATGTCCAAACCATGTCCCAGGGTTACATCGGTAGGATAGTGGTGTGTCGATATGAAATCGAGGGGAATATGATTTTTGCCGCAGTATTCGCGGAATTCCGGAATCCAAGCATCCGCAGCTGTAGCCGGTCCTCCGACGGGAATTTTTTCATCGACTCTTTTTATCGCTTCGGCCGCATAACGGTACAGCAAAAAATACTCCTCCTGGGTTCCGCTCCAAAAGCTTTTCAAATTTGGCTCATTCCAAACCTCAAAATACCAGGACCGGACTTCTTCAATACCATACCGTGAAACTAAATGACGCGTAAGTTTTTCAATCAATGTTCCCCATTCCTTATAATCTCTGGGTGGCGTCACATTCCCTTTATAATGAAAGACAGTTTTTGTCCCAGATGCAAGCGCTTCCGGCATGAAACTCAATTCTACCAAAGGCTTCATCCCAATACCCAGGATAAAATCGAAAAGCACATCGACATTATAGAAAGAATAGCGCAATCCTTCTTTTTCTTTGGTACAGACACTCATATCGTCATTCAGCAGGCCATGGAACCTGATATACCGAAAACCCAGTTCTTTATGGCATTTCTTCAACTGTATTCTCCAATCCTCCCTAAGTCCTGTCAGGGCATGACAGCTGCCTACACAATTCTCCCAATAATGCGGGAATGGGGTTGTTTCAGCATGCAAGTCTATTAAAAAACGTTTCATTTTAAGATCATCCTTTCTAATCTGTTTAATATACTCTTGTGGGCTTTTTAAACAAAAACCTGGATTAGTTATTTGAGATCAGCATCAGTAAATATGATATGCTATATTCGATGTGAAATGAAAAATTCCTTCTTTGTGTATACACCAAGTGCCAAACCTTTACAAGAAATTTCTCTCCTAAAAACAGGAAAACCCGCAAGCAGGGTTACACATAACCCTGCTTGCGGGCTCTCCACATAGCTATCAAATAACATGTTATCTTTTGTTATTCTGCTTCTAAATATGTTATCTTTCGTTATCCTTCTTTTAAGCTTTTACTCTTAACGTCCAATAAACATTTCCACAAAGACCTTGCCATACGTCGGGCTCTCTACTACACCTATTCCTGTGTAGTTAAAGCCTGCATTAAGAATATTCTTCTTGTGTGCTTCTGAACCCATCCATGCATTAAACGCTTTTTCAGCAGTCTGATTTCCTGCTATGTTTTCCCCTGCTGTCTTAAATTCAATGCCAAATTGCCTCATCATGTCAAAGGGCGACCCATATGTTGGCGATTGGTGTGAGAAGTAGCCTTTATCAACCATATCCTTTGCCTTTAATCTTGCAATCTTCACCAGGTTCATATCAAACTTGAGGGGTTCTACTCCTGCATTGGCCCTGGCTTTATTTACCAAATCCAGTATGGCCTGTTCATCCTTTGATATATCGGTTGGTGTAACTGACGGTGCCTCTTCAGGTGTGGGTGCTGGTGCTTCCTTAGGTGTTTCCTTCGGCGTTTCTGCCGGTGTCTTTGCAGGTGTCTTCGCAGGTGCCGGCGATCCTCCTCCGGCCATCTTGATGTACCTGCTGTCTACTGCGCCAACACGTCCCCCTTTGCTCTCATAAATTGCGTACCAGTTGCCTATCTTGCCAAAAACCTTTACCTTATCCCCTTTATTCAGGGTGCAGACTATCGAGTACTGTGTTGACGGCCCCTGTCTTACATTTAATTTTGTCGCAGTCACAGTCGCATCCACAAAATTAACCTTTTCGAATGTAGTTGCCGCCGTAACGCTTTCTGTATCAGGAAAAACAATTCCTGTGAAAAGAGTTAAAGCCATAGTAAGTACAATTAATAATGCTACCTTCCTCTTCATAACAATCCCTCCAAATGTCCTAAAAATAACAATACTGATAATAGTATTAACAAATTTGGATGAATTATTTACATAAGCGT
>DULF01000002.1 GCA_012840535.1 Clostridiaceae bacterium | reverse complement strand
TAGAAGAATTTTTAGAAAATATTAGAGAAGCACTCAGTAATACTAGCACAGCGAAAGAGCTAAGAAAGATTCAAAACGAAGTTAGAAAAATGGAGGGTAATATAGACAAGTTAATCAATTTACACTTGAGTGGCGTTTTAGGTAAAGAAGACTTTGAACGAAAATATAATGAACTAACAGCAGAGCTTGATAAAGTGAGAGCTAGAGAAGAAGAATTGCAGGAAATAATACGAAAAGAGAACGATCTGCAAGATAGGATAAATAATTTCAAAAAGGTATTTGAAGGTGGCCAAGTTTTGCAGGAATTTGACCGTGAGGTTTTTGAGGGTGTGATTGAAGAAATTGTTGTCGGCTCAGAAGAGGACGGAAAAGTTAACCACTATGCGATTACATTTATTTTTAAAACTGGCTTGCAAATAAAAAAAAGCGATGAGAATAAGGGCTTGTATTCATATTCAGCAGACGACACAAGATGAGTTAAGTAATATCTTTTACAAAAATGCAATGAAAGCATACAGGCTTTAATCTAACTTGTACAGTTCATTATTCAAGCCTATAAAGGTAAATCCGAGGGGAGAGTGAATAGCATGGCAAGAATGGCATGGAGGCTGAAACTCAGAAGCGGCATGAAAGAGGAATACAAGCGCAGGCACGATAACATTTGGCCTGAGATGTTGGAATTAATGCGCAAATCAGGTATACGCAACTATTCTATCTGGAACGAAGGGCAGGATCTCTTTGGTTATTTTGAAGTAGATGACTTGGAGACTGCCGGCCAGGCTGGCAAAGGAAATCCTGTGATTGAGCGGTGGAACGAATACATGAAGGATATTTTTGAACCTTTTGAAGACACTGGAACTGTTGATCCGAAATCAATGGAGCTTATGTTTCTTTTCGAAGGAGAGGATAAAGATGATTGAAAAAACAGATAAATGCAATATAAAGCAAATGTTTAAATCTCCTGGGGCAGAGTACCGACAAATTGCCCCGTACACAGCTACAGGAATTGACAACGCAGAGTATGACTTTTCAGGAGAAGAAATTTCGCCTTCAAGGATTGGCTGGAGGCCTCCGACTTATTTTGAACTGGAACAGTTAAAAGATTTGGGATTTGGGGCTATAGTAACCCAGGTTTCTCCCGTGGACTCTTACCTCAATGATGAAAAAGAGTGGGAAAAACTGAAGGAATGCATAAAAAAAGCAAAAGAGTACGGCCTTTACGCTTTAATATATGATGAACAGGGTTTTCCAAGTGGAGATGCAGGAGGATTTGTACTGAAGGAAGATCCCAGGTATGAAGCTTTAGGATTATATTACCTTGGAACAGTTGTAAAAAAAGGACAACCGGCATGCTTGAATCTTCCAGATAATAAAGTTGTTTACCTTAAAGCTTTGCCCTTGAATAATGAAAAGCAGGTTAATTTGAATGAGGCCGTAAATGTAGATGCCAAGCAATTATCACAGATGGTTTGGGAAGCCCCTGACGAAAGGTCCTGGTTGCTAATGGCGCTTTATGAAGCACCGCTGTTTGAAGGGACATTTGCCGGTTCAGGCTGGATCAAAGAGGCAAGGCGCTATATCAACATTTTGGATGAAAAGGCTGTGGAAGCTTTTTTGCGCATCACCTATGATAAATATTATGAACAATTGGGAGAATCGTTTGGGGATTGTATCAAGGGGTTTTTTACCGATGAAGTCTCACTAATGGTATACAGAGAGGCAAAACCGCCTTATGTTGCCATACCATGGCGGTATGACATGCCTGAGAAGTTCAGGGGAAAATACGGATATGACCTGGTTTCCTGCCTGCCGGCGTTATATGTGGATGCAGGGCCGGTAAGCCGGAAGGTAAGATGCAACTATTACAATTTGGTTTCGGAATTATGTGAGAAAGCTTATTTTAAACAGGTTAGCGACTGGTGTGAAAACCACGGGATATTTTTGACGGGGCATTTATTGATGGAAGAGAGGCTGGTATGGCATACCGTAATGGAAGGGGATGCAATGAAAGCATTGCGTCACTTTAGAATACCCGGCATGGATGTTTTGTCTTCACGTCCGCTAAATATCACTAAACCAAATGAGCATTTTTTGAATGAAGCTCCGCTAGTAGGAGCTAAGACGGCTGTTTCAGTTTCTCACCATGCAAACCGAAAAAGAACGTTTTGCGAAACATCTCATTTCCAGGAAATGTTCAGAGATATACCTGTAAGTTATGAAGAAATCAGAGGAACTTATAACTGGCAGCTGGCTATGGGTATAAATCTTTTTGCCTCCCTCTATCCTGCTAATGCTTTAACTCATGAAAAATGGAAAGTTCTGAACGACTACGTCGCCCGCATTTCCATGATGCTGTCACAGGGAGTTCACGTGGCTGACATTGCAGTATTCTACCCTATTGCAAGCGTGTGGGCAAACTACGTCCCTTCTGAGAGAAGGTCTGAAGGAGAAGGTATGGATAATGCTGTACGATATGCACCAT
Source organism: Clostridiaceae bacterium (assembly GCA_012840535.1). Taxonomy (GTDB): domain Bacteria; phylum Bacillota; class Clostridia; order Acetivibrionales; family DUMB01; genus DULF01. The sequence goes on along the minus strand of DULF01000002.1, from coordinate 18,576 downwards.
GGCTTGCGGAAAAATATGTGCCTGAAGTAAAACATATTGATAACGCCTTTGTTGAACTGACAAGCCATTTGGTACAAAATCAAAGAGATTTTGACTATATTCATGAAGATGTGCTTAAGGAAGCGCAAACAGAGAACGGAATAATCTTTGCAGGTCAGGAAAAATACAAAGTTCTGATTCTTCCCCCAATGGACACCATCAGTCCGGACGCGTGGAATGCAGTGAAATCATATATGGAAAGCGGCGGAACAGTTATCGGAGTCGGCAAAATCCCCATTTATACTACAGAAGGAGACGAATTAAAAGCTGAAGTGACCTATCATGTCCCATCATTGGATGAACTTACGAAGCTGCTTGACCGCATTTTGGAACCGGATATTAAAGTAGCAGAATGTGAAGCTTCTGAACTATTATATTGCCACAGAAGCTTGGAAGGATTGGAAGTTTATTTCCTTGCGAACAACTCATTTGAACGCAAAAGCTGGAAGATAGGTTTTTCAGCAGAAGGACAACCCCAGTTATGGAATCCGCACAATGGTGATATTACATGTGTTGAGGTCATACAGTCGGAAAAAGGCAGAAGCTGGCTTGAAATCACACTGGATAGTTTCGATGGTTGCTTGGTTGTATTTGATAAATAAACAGGATAAAGCTTAAAAAAACTACTTGTTATTTAACTATATAAGGAATAGAAATATAAAGATATAAAGAAAAAATGGATGAAGAATTATAAATTCTGGAGGGTCAATGTGAATAGTTATAAAAAGCCAAATAAGAACAGACTGCTTGCAGTATTCAACAAAGAAATGCCTGACAGGGTTCCAAACTTTGAAGTGCTTATATCAAATCCGACATTGAAGTATATCCTGGGAAAAGATCTTACTGAGCAGGGATATCTTCACACACTGGACAATATACCTCCCCTGGACTATATTGAGCTTGTAACTAGAGTTGGCCAGGATGTAATAGGTACATGTTTTTATGATTGCCCATTCAAATGCATGGATGAAAATGGAAATGAGGTACCTCTACAAATTAAATCACGGAGAGACCTGGATAGATTGTTGCCTATCAATCTGGAACATCTGGAAAGTACATTTGCTCTAATGGATGCTTACCAGGAAGCGGTCAAAGGTACGGATATAGGGTTGTTTAGTTTGGCAGGGAGCCCATTAACCTATACGTATGACACAATCTTTGGTTTCGAAAATTTTATGTATACGCTGTATGATGACTATGACCTGGTGGAAGAGGTCCTGGAAATTATGACGCAGCATTGTGTGAAAATATCAGAAAGATTGGCCGAATATGATTTGACATTTTATTACTTTGGGGATGATATCGCTTACAAAGGCGGACTTTTGTTCAATCCTGAGGCAATGCGAAAGTTATGGCTTCCGCGGATGGCCAGGATTATTGAACCGTTTATAAAAAAGAGGACACCGGTTATGTTCCACAGTGACGGCAACATAATGGAAATAATTTCTGACTTAATTGAGATAGGGATTGCTGCACTAAATCCTATAGAACCTTATGGTATGGACATCAGAGAGATTAAAAAGAAATTCGGAAAGAACATTGCTTTAGTAGGAAACCTGGATGTAGGTGGAAACCTGAGCCGTGGTACTCCTGAGGACGTTAAAAAGGAAGCAGAAGCGCTAATTGATGATGTTGGAAGAGATGGAGGTTTGGTCCTTGCATCATGCCATAGTATAACCAGCAATGTCAAGCCGGAAAATTTCATTGCAATGGTGGAAACGGCTCAAACCTATGGAATATACAAATAAACTAATGGAAGAGTATGGGAAAAATGAGGGAACGAGTTACTTATAATCTGCTTGATGAAGAAATACTAAAGAGAAAGCCCAGTGAGCGGTTTAATTACAAATTTGTTGAGCCTCCTTTACTGGCATATTTAGTTACTACTGTTGACAAATATGGCAATGTAAACGTAACACCGACGAGCTCAGGATCTTTTCTGGGTGAAGGACCAAAGGGAGAGGGCGGAGCCATATACTTTTCTGTAGCTTACAAGACCACTCCACAAGGGAGATCAAGAGAAGACAGGTGGACAGGCATGGAAACTTCGCCAAGAGATGCGGTGTATAACCTGGATGAAGTACCTGAGTGTGTAATTAACTACTGCAGTCTTAGTGCCAGCTTGGTGGAGAAAATGAGGATAGCCGCCCTTCCAATTCCCAAGGGAATAAGCGAAATGGATATTGCGGGGTTTACTCCTCTCAAGTCCAGGATGGTGACTCCGCCGGGAATTGCTGAATGTCCGGTGAATATGGAGGCAAAGGTTGTACATTCAAAGAAGTTACATGGATGGAAGATATATTTTCTTGAAATCATAGGTGTTCATGTGGATGTTGAACTGGATGAGAGAGATAAGGTAAACGGGCACATGGCATACCTGGATGCTGACCCATTGATAAAACTACACCTGGAAAACGATTCCGTATTTGAAATTGACGAAGAGCATCCATATGGAGATGAAAGCAAGCTGAAAAGGTGCTTCTATACGACTGTGGACAGAAGCAAACAGTATGCGCAGGAGCCTTACGATATTGGTCCCATGAGAAGATGGATAGGTACTTTTGAAATATGGATGCAAGACGAATTGAACAAAGGGAAAATAACCAGGCAGGAGTTTGATGAGATACTCGAATTGAAGGAAAACTGGCTTAAAAACCCTGAGCCTGTATTAAATGGCTCAGTAAAAAATGAATTGACAGACAGAATTAAAAAAATTATATGGAGCCGGAAATGAGACAGGAGATGGTTTAGGTTATGCAGTATAGAAACTTAAAGGATAAAATGTCAAAACGTGAACGTGTTGAGGCGGCAATGAAGCTGCAGGAGACTGACAGGGTACCGGTTTATGATATATTGTTCAATGATGCAGCTATTGCATATTTTACCGGGAAGTTTGCACCAGCGGGAGAAGAAGGTTTAAAAATAAAATGCCAGGCAATAAAAGAAATGCTGGATATGACAAGAATGGCGGATTATGGACCTTTTGAGCCGGGGGAAGTTGAGCTGCCTGATGGTTTTATTGAGCTTCAGGAGAGATGGGCTACAGGAGGACTGGTTAGGAGACCTTTTGATGATGAAAAGGGCGCCATAGAATGGCTGAAAAAATCAATTAATAAGTTGGAAAAAGATATAAAGAATATGGAAGAAAAAAAGACCGCTGAAGAATTCAGGTCAAATTTTCTCAAAATAATAAACTATATTGGAGATGATACAGTAGTCCTTCATGGGCAGAATGGAACAGGGCTTGACCAGCTAAGATATTATTTAGGCTTTGAGATGTTTTCTTATATAAGTGTGGATGAACCGGAACTGATATCCGAGTTTTTGGACTTATATACGGAAAAAGAGGTCAGAACCATCCATGCTATAGCGGATAAAAAGCTGTCACCTTGCGCACTTACTTATGGCGATATAGGAGGAAAGGGAAGATTACTACATTCGCCTGACTGGCTGAGGAGAGAATTTATGCCTAGATTAAAAAAACTGAACGATGCTTGGCACGAGCATGATATAAAATGTCTTTTCCATTCTGACGGGTATGTAATTGATGTTATACCTGATTTGATTGAGGCAGGTATTGACGGGCTTAATCCGGTTGAATGCGTGGCTGGCATGGATTTAAAGAAAGTAAAAGAAAAGTTCGGAGACAAGATTTTTATTGCCGGAAGTATAGATATTAGCCAGCTCATGTCTTATGGAACCCCTGAAGAAGTAAGAGAAGAATGCCAGAAGGCAATAGAAATAGGGGGGAACGGTTATTTCATAGGCTCAACTACTGAACTTAATAATGGTTCAAAATTGAAAAACATCCTGACAATGCTTGAAGTAGCCTGGGGAGTCAAATTGGAAAAAAGGGACTGAATGGAGCGTAATTAGGATGAGAATAATTGATAAGGAAAGAATGTCTCCAAAAGAGCGTGTGCTAACAGCATTTGCACGTCAGGAACCTGACCGTGTGCCAATTAACTATTTTGCTAATCAGGGAATTCATGCAAGGCTGTTGCAGTATTTTAATCTGAAGCCGGATGACAACGATGCATTACTGGATATATTAGGTGTGGATTTTCGTGTTGTGGCTGCTAAATATAAAGGACCACGTCTTCATGCGAAAAAGCCTGGCAGGAATGTTGACCCTGAGTGGGGGATAGTTACCAGATGGATTGAACATTCAAGCGGAGGTTACTGGGATTATTGCGATTTCCCGTTGAAGGATGCAGATGAAGAGGAAATAGCCCGATGGCCTATGCCGTCTCCAGACGACTATGATTATGATGAGGTTATGGAACAGTGCCACAGGTATGAAAAGTTTGCAATAGGTATCGGGAATCCCGGGTTAATAGATATAATTAATTCCACAGGAATGCTCAGGGGTATGGAGCAAACACTTATTGACCTTGCTACAGGTAATCCTGCTGGACTTTTGTTAATAGACAGAAAGCTGGACATACAGTTGGAGGTAACAAGGCGTACTATTGAAATTGCAAAAGGGAAAATTGATTTCGTATGGATAGGGGAAGACTTGGGGACGCAGAATTCTCAAATGATAAGCCTGGATTTATTTAGAAAGCACATCAGACCGAGGCATCAAAAATTTATTGATATAGCTAAGAAATATAACCTGCCCGTAATGATTCACTCATGTGGCTCCAGCAGCTGGGCTTTTGACGATTTTGTAGAAATGGGGATAGATGTTGTTGATACTCTTCAACCGGAAGCGAAGGATATGCAGCCGAAATATCTTAAGGAAAGATATGGAGACAGGCTGGCTTTCCATGGCTGTATATCCACTGCCGGACCACTTGCTTACGGCTCTGTACAGGAAGTTATAAATAATATTAAAGATATTCTTGATATAATGATGCCCGGTGGGGGATACTGTGCTGCACCTACGCATCTTATTCAAGACAACACTCCTGTGGAAAACGTCATAGCAATGTACGAAACGATACACAAATATGGTGTATACAGATAAGAAAAACGTTAATGAATTAATGTCCTGGGGAAGTTATATAAGTTGGTGGGGAAAATAAATTTCCCACCAACCTACTCTATTAATTATACCAAGTGATAAATTAATAATACTAATAATAAATACTAACAATAAATCCAGTTAACTTTATACGCCTTGACAGCTTAATTCAACAAAAACAAATTTACGCAATGACTAGGCTGATGCCTCTTTTCCGGTCTTTTCGCGATAAAAATCGAGGAAGAATACTATTGTAACAAAACTGATTACTGTTGGTACAACGCTTGTAATTATTGAACCGATTACAGGTATCCAGCCAATAATTGCACCTACGATTGCACTTGCAACAGATCCTACTATTCCAAGTAGAATTTTAATTCCTAATACTGTCCAGAAACTGGATTTTACAACCTCAACAGAACGTTTAAACCCGCCTATGACATCCATGTTATCAACAACCATTGCGGAGAACCAAAGGCTGATGAGGGTATACAGCACAATTCCGGCTACAATAAATGCAAGTGCTGCAATAACCATGAGCAACACACCTAACCATCTTACAGCCATTGATATCAATATTAGAATAACAAAAACTATTACTACAGCTATTCCAAAAATTGCGCCTACCACAAGTGTTCCTACCCAATATAGAATATATTTTACGAAATTCTGCTTAAGAGCAGGTACAAAGTCATTTAAATCAGACCGGCCAACCTGCAAAGCATTATTTACCATACCATATGTAGCCGGCTCTGCAACCAATTGCAATATTATTGATAAGATGCCTGCTCCTACGAAATAAGCCAGTACAGTAGGTATCAAACTAAAAAAAGCTCCGGGATCCTCGAATCCTCTTAACACATCGTACGAGTTGAAAAACCGGGTGAAATTGCTTAGGATATTTATTGCTGCTCCTCCTTGGATTAATGCAGGTAAAGCATTCAGGACAAGAAGCGGTACTGCAAGAATGTAAAATTTGCCAAAGAACTTGATTGCTCTTTCAAGGTGTTTCATAGTATAACTTCCCCCTAATTAATTGATAATAAATATTTATTCTACAATATATAAAAAATTCCTTCTTCATCTGTATTTTTCTATTAATTTTTATTATTTTTTCTAATAAGCTATACAGAACATTTTTCCGAAAATTTATTGAGGTAAAAGCAACATTTTTCTTCCACGAATGCTCCTTTTTCTGTAAAAAGCGGCTTATCATTTACATATTGCCAAATATATGCTATAATGTACTTGAAATATAAATCTTTATTGTTTCCGGTAAGCACAATTGACTTGTATAGTTTGCTTAAATATCCATATTATATTATAATTGGAAGCATAGTGCAGTATTATTTTTATTGAGGAGTGTATATGATGGCTAAGAAAGCTGAGAAAAGAGTTATTACAGATGCAGATGTTAAAAAGAAAGCTGTTAAGCTGGTTATTGCTCATTTGAAAAGGAAGATATCTAAAGATTTTATTGGTTCTGAACACATTAAGAACTGGATTACGGAAATGGATGAATTGTTGAAAAAGCCTGAGTTTAATCTTATTGAGTATATTGATATGAGAAAAAGGCTTAACGATGTTATTGAAAGGACCATTGACGAAGAAATGAGGTTCAAACTCAGAGATTCATGGTATAGCCTTGGAAAAGCGCTGGATAAAAAAGTTAAGAGGGAATAAACAAAAAAGTCTGATAAAAAATCAGACTTTTTTGTTTATTACTTCGTAGTTGTTTAATTATAGGCTAGGCTATGCTAACAACTTAAGATTTTCTACTTCCTGTTCATATCCGCATTCAGGGCAATAATATAAAATTACCTCCACAAGTAGTATAGGGTCATAACTATAAGATTTATCGCTTTTTATAACAAGCATTTTGTTACAGTACGGACAAAACTTGTTATCCAAGTCACTATACCTCCATTTTTTATATATTATAACCATTATAGTAATATTTTATTAAAAAGACTTATCCTTTTAGAATATGTACCACTTTGAATATGCGCAGCGTATGGAAATAATATGAAATTTTGGGGAAATGTTATAGCATAAAAGGAAAAGACTTTAAATTGCATTAATTTATAATTAGGCAGGGGTGCAAATTGTGTTTTTGAAGCAACAGCTTACGGAAGCTTATACAGGAATTACAGAAAAAATAAAAAAAGATCTGGCAGCAACACTGCTAAAAAAAGGTGTGGAAGTATGCAGAATACAGATTGATATGAAACCTGATAAAATGAATTTGGAAGTTTATATAAATGATAAACGATATCCTGAATACATTAATTCCAGATAATATAAAACAATTATAGAAAGCAAAATCTGTATGTTTTAAAATGTAGTTTAACAGGAAACTCTGTTAAACTATTTCCTGACCCAAATCACTTTTTAATTTTGCCAACCCATATTGCCGGTATGTTGGACTCCGAAACTGTAATATTTTGCATACTTACTTGAAAATTACCAAAAGTTGAAATATAATGAGCATAGCGAATACTTATCCAAGGTGTGAAATGGATTACGTCTCCGGGGAAAAGAGGATCAATCCATGAAAAATCAAATTGAGGAAGCACAAAGAAGCTTGGAGGATTCATTCAAGACGTTTTTAAAGAACAAGAACTGTGTGCAAAAGTTATCGAGTTCTTTCCCTATCCTATTCAGATTTTTTCTCTTGACGGGACAGCGAGGATGATTAACAAAGCGGCACTGGATATGATAGGTATAAGAAGCGTGGAATCCCATGTGGGTAAATACAATGTCTTTGAGGATCCTATAGTGCATAAGCTTGGCGTTATGGACCAGGTCAAGCAGGTATTGACAGGAAAGACCGTGTATCTCACCGATTTCAATGCATCTTATCAGGATTTGATCAAGTATTTTAATGTGAGAGATAGGGATATACAGACCATAAGCTCAGACATTACATGTTTCCCTTTGGTAAACGCTGATGGTACGGTAGAATACTTTGCCGCTGTTTTCATCTTTAAAAGAATATACAGGGGAAGGGAAGAAATTGGACGGGCAAGACAATACATAGAAAGCCACTGGATGGATCCTTTTGATTTGGGCAAGACGGCAAAAGCTGCGTGCCTCAGCAAGGCACAATTTTCCAAGTTGTTTAAGAAGCATGCCGGAGTAACACCTCATGAGTATTATATTAATTATAAAATTGACAAATTGAAGGAGAAACTTTTAGATGCCAACCTTACCGTCGCCCAGGCCTTTGCTGCCTGCAACATGGATTATAACGGCCATTCAGCAAAACTATTCAAGGAAAAGGTTGGTGTTTCACCCTCTGCATACAGGAAAATGGCAAAGTAAAATTAACAGATCTGAAATTAATAGACTTTATAGTGATAAGAAAAAGCCTGGCAATAGTTTATCAGAATGCCCGGCTTTTTTTATTTTAAAATAACATTTTTTTTACTATATATAAGCATATTCAGCCTATCTTTCAATTTAGCCAGTTTGTAAAATATGGAATACAGTTAAGAGGAACATTGGCAGTTTGGGTGGAAAGGAGCTTTTTTATGGGGGATAAAACGAAGGAACAGCTGTTTGAAGAACTGGCAAATACACAGAAAATGCTGGAAGAAAGAACAGAAGCTCAAGGTCATATGATAAGAAAGTTTCAGATGCTTATAGCCCATGAAGCATTCTTTTCCCAAATCATCGATTTTTTTCCATACCCTATTGCCATATTTACTCCGCAGTATACTCTGGCCATGGTGAACAAGGCTTTTGCGGCAGAAACAAAAACACGTTTTAAGAACCTGGAAAATGGAAATGTCCATATTCTTCTATACAAAATTTATGACACCAAACTGGCTGCAGCAATTACAAAGGTATTTGCAGGCAATAGCTTTTTTTTAGAGGACTTAAAGAGTCCATTCTCCATGTTTTCAGGCATTACACAGCTAAATTCTCTGCAGCCCCGTCGTTTCAGCAAGGCTGTTATTTTTCCAGTTCCCGCTGATAATGTTGAAATCACTCATGGTGTGATTGTGTTTATGCCGTGAGCTAATAATCAGTATTCATAAAAAAGGAAAGGAAGGAAATAATGAAAACAAGGATTTTTGCTTTTTTTATTGCCGGCGTTATGGCATTAACCGTGTTGTCCATACCAGGTATGTGTGTATTTGGAAACTCCTTTCCCAATGTTGCTTCTATAAGCAACGAAACGTTCTACGAAAACGCATCCAACTGGGCAAAACCTGAGATCCAGAGAGCTTATGACCTGGGTCTTATTCCAGGCATATTAAAGGGCGCTGACATGACAAAGCCCATTACGCGGGAAGAATTCTGCGAGCTTGCCGTTCTGCTGTATGAAAATGTAACAGGCAAAAAAAGCGAACCGGTTTCCCCAAATCCATTTACAGATACTTCAAATCCGCAGATATTGAAGGCATATAAACTTGGTATAACCACAGGAACCACCCCGACTACCTTTTCTCCGAAAGTACTGATTAACCGGGAACAGTGCGCGACAATGCTGTTCAGGGCCATTAAAGCCATACATCCCGAGGGAGATTACAGCATAGCAAGTGTTAAGGATTTCCCGGACCAGAAACATATTTCAGACTGGGCAGTTGAAGCGACAAAATATATGTATAAAATAGGCATAATTGCCGGAGATGCCAATGGCAATTTTATGCCGAAGGCAACCACGCCGGAACAGGAGGCTGCAGGGTATGGCATGGCTACAAGGGAACAGGCAATAGCTTTAGCCCTCAGAACCTACGATAAAGCGCCGGAAATTAAAGCATCCGGTTTGGACAATTTTAATCCTGATATCAACTCGGTTGAAACAACAAGACCTGATCACGACATCAATGTGTCGGAAATGGCGGCAAAGAGCATGCCCATACCAGCGAATGCAAGAAAGAAATTGCCGGATGGTTTTCCCGACATCCCGGTTGCTGTCGATGCGAGAATCGACCCCTACCTGGGAATACTTCCAATAGGCAACAATGGAATTGTTATTTTCTACAACTCAAAGCAGAGCCTTGAATCCCTGTATTATTTGTATGTTGATTTTTTAAAGGATTCAAAGGATTTTCTCACGTACAGATATGATGATAATAATTATTACGAAGTTGCCGGTATTAAGGATGGGTATGGTATAGGAGTAGCAATTACACTTGATGTTACAGAAAGCCTTGTGTCAATTGTAGTTAAACCTGACGGGGAGCATTCAGGCCTGCCGGAATAAAAATCATCGGTAATGAAACAATTGACGGCATAAGCTGTTCTGTGATTACTATATCCGTGAACAGTATGACTTTAGCAAAGATATGGGTCAGTAAAGACGGCCAGAAACGTCGAAGCGAAACATCTTACTTCGGTTTTTGGATGAAAACCGAATATAAAAACTATAAAATCGGTGGCCCAATCAGCGACAGTGAATTCGACCTTTCGGCGGGGATGACAATTAATGAGGATTTAACTGTAATCATTATAGAATAAATTTGGTAAGTATAGGGTGGTTTCCCTGTGAAAAATTGAGAAGCAGACAGCTAATCTGCTGTCTGCTTTTCCTGATATCCATGGTTCATGTTCATAAAACGTCCCTATGCAAAGAAGTCTAAGGTGACTTCTTCTTATTTTCATCACATAATGTAGAATATTTATATTTCACATGATGAAACAAATTTTTTTCCGTTTTCTATTGCCGCCTTTACACTCCCAACAGAGGGTCCTCCGGGCAGATTCCTGCCGGATATGCATTTTTCCAATTTTATCTCTTCGTACATATCCTCTTCAAATATTTCAGAAAATGACTTGAATTCTTCCAAAGTCAGCTCGTCAATTGCCTTGTTTTTTTCGATGCAGTAGAGAACGATTTTTCCTGTAATTTCATGGGCGTCTCTGAACGGAATTCCCTTTTTCACCATATAATCCGCAAGGTCCGTTGCGTTGGTAAAACCGCCCTGTGCTGCTTTATACATTTTTTCACGGTTAATTTTCATTGTTTCAACCATTTTGGTAAATACAGGGAGACACATCTTTACGGTATCAATCGAATCAAATATTGCTTCCTTATCTTCCTGCATATCTTTATTGTAAGCAAGGGGCAACGATTTCATAACTGTAAGGAGTGTTATTAAATTGCCGTATACCCTGCCTGTCTTACCCCTCACTAATTCTGCCACATCGGGATTCTTTTTCTGCGGCATTATGCTGCTGCCTGTGCTGAATGCATCATCCATCTCGATAAATGAAAATTCATGAGATGACCATATTATCAGCTCTTCACTGATTCTGCTTAAATGCATCATCAATATTGAAAGCGCTGACGCAAGCTCAATGACAAAGTCCCTGTCACTTACAGCATCCATGCTGTTTTCTGTGATTGAAGGAAAACCGAGTTCCTTTGCCACAAGGTGTCTGTCCAATGGGTATGTGGTTCCTGCAAGCGCACCGGAGCCAAGAGGCATTACGTTTGTCCTTTTATAGCAGTCATCTAGCCTTTCAATATCTCTCCTGAACATCTGAAAGTATGCCATAACATGGTGGGCCAGCGTGACAGGCTGTGCCCTTTGAAGATGGGTATATCCGGGAAGTATGGTGGAGAGATTTTCTTCGGCTATTCCAAGGATTACACTAAGGAGATTCACCAGAAGCCTTTTTATATTTATAATTTCATCCTTTAAATACATCCTTATATCAAGGGCTACCTGGTCATTTCTGCTCCTTCCGGTGTGAAGCTTTTTCCCAACATCTCCAATCCTTGAAATCAGAATTTTTTCTATATTCATATGAATATCTTCAGCGTCAATTTCGAACTCGACGAGGCCGTTTTCAATGTCGGAAAGTATTTCATGCAGGGTCTTCTGTATCAAAGCAGACTCTTCCCTGGAAATAATACCGCACTCTCCGAGCATCTTTGCATGGGCAATGCTTCCCATTATGTCCTGCCTGTACATTCTGCTGTCAAATCTGATGGATGAATTAAAATCATCAACAAACTTGTCGGTATTTTTTTGGAACCTGCCTCCCCATAACTTCATAAGATCACTCCAATTTGCCTTTGTTTCTTTCCCTCATAAGAGCCTGCACTTTAACAGGAAGACCGAACAGATTAATGAATCCCTCAGCGTCTTTCTGGTTGTATACTTCATCGCGTCCGAAGGTGGACAATTCTTCGTTGTATAATGAATAGTTCGATTTAGTGCCTGCAGGCATGCAGTTTCCCTTATAAAGTTTCATTCTTACCGTTCCGGTTACGGTTTGCTGCGTTACGTCAACAAAAGCCGACAGCGCCTCTCTTAAAGGTGTGTACCACTGGCCGTAATATACAAGTTCAGCAAATTTTTGAGCAACCAAATCTTTATAGTGGAGAGTATCCCTGTCAAGACAAAGGAGCTCAAGTTCCCTGTGTGCGGCATACAGGATTGTTCCGCCGGGAGTTTCATAGACTCCTCTTGATTTCATGCCTACGAGCCTGTTTTCAACCATATCCACTATGCCGATTCCGTTTTCACCGCCAATTTTGTTTAAAACCTGTATCAGTTCAACAGGACCGTATTCTTTGCCATTAACTTTTTTGGGGATGCCCTTTTCAAAGTATATTTCAACATACGTTGGAGTGTCCGGCGCTTTTTCAGGGGGTAGCATCAGTTTAAGCAGCTTGTCATACTGAGGTTCATTCCACGGATCCTCAAGGTCTGAACCTTCATGGCTCAGATGCCATAGATTCCTGTCCATGCTGTAGTTATCTTTTTTTGTAACAGGTATGGGAATATTACGTTGCTGTGCGTAATCAATGGCATCTTCCCTTGATTTTATATTCCATATCCTCCATGGCGCAATTATTTTCAGATGAGGAGCAAGTGCTTTAACCGTAAGTTCAAACCGCACCTGGTCATTTCCCTTGCCTGTAGCGCCATGAGCGACAGCAGTAGCCCCTTCTTTCAATGCTATCTCCACAAGACGCTTTGCAATAAGCGGCCTTGCAAATGAAGTGCCCAGAAGATACTTGCCCTCGTAAATTGCTCCTGCTTTAAGGGTTGGGAAAATGAAATCCGTAACGAATTCTTCTTTTAAGTCCTCTATATATATCTTGCTTGCGCCTGTCTTAACGGCTTTTTCCTGGAGAGGTTCCAGCTCTTCACCCTGTCCTACATCAGCGGCCATGGCAATTACTTCACAATCAAAGTTTTCCTTGAGCCAGGGAATTATTATAGATGTATCTAATCCACCTGAATAGGCCAATACAACTTTTTCCTTGTTACTCATATCAAATACCTCCGTTATATGATAAAATATATTGGGTGCAATCAATAAACATGTTGCGTTTATTATTATACATTGAAATGTATAATTATGCAACAATATTGTTTTTGATGTTTAAATTATAATATAACATGTTACGATAAAATAGTCGGAAAATAAATAATATGAATAGTATGCATTTAATACTTCCGGAGGTACAGAATGATTATTTTGGGGATTGACCCTGGATTTGCAATTACGGGTTATGGTATAGTAAAATACGAGGGGAACAAATTTTCGGTTATAGATTATGGGGCTATTACCACAAAAGCTTCAATGCAGTTTTCAGAAAGACTTTTGCTGCTAAATAACCGGCTTGAAAATATTATAAGGGAGTTTAAACCGGAAACGGCGGCCATTGAGGAATTGTTTTTTAACAAAAACGCCAAAACGGCAATTACTGCCGCCCATGGAAGAGGGGTAGCGCTTTTGGCCGCTGCAAGGTCGGGTATAGAGGTTTTTGAATATACCCCGCTTCAGGTTAAGCAGGCTGTTGTCGGCTATGGAAGAGCGGAAAAATCACAGATTCAGCAAATGGTAAAGGTAATCCTCAATCTTCCGGAAATTCCCAGGCCTGATGATGTTGCCGACGCATTGGCTGTTGCCATTTGCCACGGACATTCATATAAAATGGGTGAGCTGGGTGTGAGATTTAATGTTAAGCTATAAGAAGAATAAAATTGGAGGAAGCAATGTTTGCATATATAAAAGGCACTCTCGTGTGCAAGTGCAGTGATTACCTGATAGTTGAAGCAAATGGCATAGGATATAAGGTATTTACATCAATTTCTACCTTAGAATCTGCAGGCAGGGTTGGGGAACAAGTAAAATTATACACTTATTTGTATGTGAGGGAGGATGCAATTGTCCTTTACGGATTTCTTACACAGGAAGAGCTTGGAATGTTTGAGCTCCTTATCTCGGTAACCGGAATTGGGCCGAAAGCGGCAATATCCTTATTATCATACATATCACCTTCAAAGTTCGGACTTGCCGTTATAACTGGCGATACAAAAACGCTTACCAAAGCTCCCGGTATAGGCAAAAAGACTGCTCAAAGGATAATCCTTGAGCTCCAAGATAAAATAAAAAAGGAACAATTTACTTTACCGGACGGAGAATCCGGCAAGGAAGACGTACCAGAAAAATATAACTCAACAATGTCTGAAGCTGTAAGCGCTCTAATGGTGCTGGGCTATTCAGGGGCTGAGGCAAGCAGGGCCGTATCAAAGGTATATTCTGATAATATGGATTTGGAAACGATAATAAAGGAATCCTTGAAACAAATGATAAAATGAGCAAATGAAAGCAGGTGCGGGATTTGCCGCGTCCTGAGAAAGTTTTGGAGGGATACAGGTAAATGTTGGAGGAAGAAAGGCTATTAAGCGGCGAGACGGCAAGTGAGGACTATGATGAGTCAAGTCTTAGGCCTCATAACATGGATGAGTATATTGGACAAACAAAGGTTAAAGAGAATCTTAAAGTTTTTATAGAAGCGGCAAAGAAAAGAAAAGAAGCGCTGGACCATGTTTTGCTTTATGGACCCCCCGGGCTTGGAAAAACAACTCTGGCAGGAGTAATTGCAGCGGAACTTGGGGTGAATTTCAGGGTTACGTCCGGCCCTGCGATTGAAAAAGCCGGCGATCTGGCTGCTATACTAACCAACCTTAATGACCATGATGTGCTGTTTATTGATGAAATTCACAGGCTAAACAGAAGCGTGGAGGAAATTTTGTACCCGGCAATGGAAGACTTTGCACTTGATATTATAATCGGGAAAGGCCCGAGTGCACGTTCAATCAGGCTTGACCTTCCCAAGTTCACGCTTATTGGAGCTACAACACGGGCGGGACTTTTAACCTCGCCGTTAAGGGACAGATTTGGTGTAATAAACAGGCTTGAAATATACAGCACGGAAGAGTTAAAGCTTATTGTGAAGCGCTCTGCTGAAATTTTGAAGATAGAGATTGACGACAAAGGCGCGGAAGAAATTGCAAGGCGTTCCAGAGGAACTCCCAGAATAGCCAACAGGCTTTTAAAAAGGGTCAGGGACTTTGCTCAGATAAAAGCCAACGGGTTTATTGATGAAAGTGTCGCCAAAATGGGACTGGATGCCCTTGAAATAGATGATATCGGACTTGACAGGGTTGACAGGAATATGCTGATGAGTATCATCAACAAGTTCGGCGGAGGTCCTGTTGGACTTGAAACATTGGCAGCATGCATAGGTGAGGAAACCGATACGATTGAAGATGTTTATGAGCCTTATTTGCTGCAGCTTGGGTTTATAAATAAGACGCCCAGAGGGAGAATGGCAACAAAGCTTGCTTATGAGCACTTTGGTTTGCCATATGAGTAAAAAGGGAATCTGGGAAAGCAAAAATTTCATTAATATTACAATTTAGTTAAAGTTGGATGAAAAATTAGCAAACATCCTCAAAATTGTCGAAAAATATAATATAATAAAATAAACTGCGGGGCAGTTTATTTTATTTTACGCTTAACAGATAGGAAATAATTGATAATATATGAAGTTTTAGGTTATTAATCCAATTCTGTTCACAAATGAAAAAATACGGCGGGGTGTGTATATGAAAAAATTCATATCAACAGTTGTTCTCGTTGTTTTCTTTATTATGCCTGTAATAAATTCTTTTGCCCAGAAGACACCTCAGACTGGAGCAGGTGAAGCAAAGGCAGGTAATTTGACAGGTGTAAGCTATACTTTAAAGAACGGTTATGCCGAGGTATTAATTAAGCTTGATAAAGTTTCTGACTACAGAATGCTGAGATTACCCGCACCTGACAGAATTGTTATTGATATTTATAATACAATAGCTCCGTACAGCCAGCAAACCATCAATGTTAATAGCAGGTTTATACAAAAAATAAGGTACGCCCAATTCGAAAACGGGATGGCAAGGGTAGTGCTTGATGTACCGGAACAGTACGAATGTAAAATTAATAAAAGAGGAAATAACCTTCTTGTTTACATAGGAAATATTAACAGTATTAAGGATCAAGTTTCGGAAGGTGAACAGGATACTATTCCAAGCGGACCCTCTTCCGATGGAGACCGCTCTGAATTGTCTGACCGGGGAAATGAGGACAGGGGCGGTAAGCTTCTTGACATAAAACACGCAAAAAAAGGTGGTACAGATGAAGTAACCGTATTCGTAGAAAATTATCGCAAATGCAATGTTATGAGGCTCAGCAATCCTGACAGAATTGTAGTGGATTTCTATGGGACAACGCTTGACAAATATAACGGAGAGCAGAGAATTAATATTGATACCAAGTTGATTAAGTCTATAAGATACGCACAATTTGAAAAGGATATAGCAAGGGTCGTTATTGATACGAAAGTATTTTCGCAATACAGTATAGATGAAAAGCAAGGCAAAGTTATAGTCATTGTTGGAGAACCTCTTGACAAAAATATTACGTATCACAACACCAGTGATAGAGTGTATCTGAGAATCGCGGGAGCCAAACTTACCAATGGAGACAAAGACCTGCAAAAACTTTATACTGAGAAATATGATTCTTCCGGGGAAAAATATACAATAACATTCCCGGACAATCTGGCCAATCTTAACAGCGGTGTTATTAACATTAACGATGGTATGATTAAATCTGTTGAAATATCCAAAAATGCGTCTGATGCCACAACGAGTATCACGTTCAATGCAAAGGACAAGTTTAATTACCTGGTCTTTACAAGAGCTGATACAAATGAGGCAATCATAACAATACTCAGGCCTGCAAAAGGAGCGGAAAAACTTGTTGTAATTGATGCAGGACATGGAGGTTTTAAAACAGGTGCCATATATGAGAACTTGCATGAAAAGGATTTAACCCTTGACATAGCTTTAAGACTTAGAGACCTTTTGAAGGGAAAAGGCATCAGGACCTATATGATAAGAGAAGATGACAGCCACGTCGATAACTATGAAAGGGCTTATATTGCCAATAAATTAAACGCGTCGCTGTTTCTAAGTGTGCACATTAATGCCATGGATGACAAATCAATTGGTGGCACAATGACGCTATACTGCCCCAACCGGGTCAGTAACGGAAAGTTTACCGGGAAAGATTTTGCTGCCATAATACAAAGTGAGCTTTTAAAAACCCTTAATACCACTGACAGAAAGGTTGTTGAACGTCCAAACCTGGTTGTATTAAAATATACGGCTATGCCGGCAGCAATAGCGGAAGTGGCGTTTATAACAAACAGTTCTGACAGGGAGAAACTTGTAAAAGGAGAGTTCAGGCAAAAAGCAGCTGAAGCGTTATGTAAAGCAACAATTGAATCCTTAAAAAAGGTTGGATAAATTTACCGTATAAACATTAAGCCAATTAACTAATAAAATGTATAAAAATAAATAAAAAAAACCGGTAGAGTTTATACAATCTACTGATTTTTTTTATCAATATGTTGTGGTAACATAGGACTATAAAAAATGCGCCCTGTAGAGCGTTACCGGGTTTTCCCATTGAGTTGTCAGATGGGAAATAATAGAAAAACCTGTATTTGTCTATAATTATAGTAAATTGATAGTTTACTATAAGGAGGATAATTATGGGTAGATTTATTATCCCGGTTTTAATTGCAGTGATGTTGCTTTTTACAGGGTGTTCATCATCAAAGGATAAGGATTCGGGCAGCACAATAGATTCGTCTACTTCTACGGATTATGATGAACCAGAAGATGTTGAGGATACAAGTGATGGCGATGAACAGCAGGTGGTTGAGGAAAAAAGTGAGAAACCCAATGAAGCCACAGTTAAGGAAAAACTGACTATAACGCTTTATTACCAGGATAAGGACGGGTATGTGATCCCCGTAACAAGAAGAGTTGAAAAGCAGGAGGGGATTGCGAAGGCAGCATTGAACGCGCTTGTTGATAATGCGTTAAACAGGGAAGAAATAGGATATTTTGGGTTATATCCGGTTTTACCTGAAGGAACCAAAGTATTGGGTATGACTATTAAAGAAGGAACTGCTCGGGTGGATTTTAACAAAAAGTTATTGGATTATGCCAGTGAAGACGATGAAAGGAATATAATAACGTCGATTGTTTATACGCTTACAGAGTTCAGTACGATTGACGAGGTAAAAATACTTATTAACGGATATGAATTAGGGAAGCTGAAATTCGGCACAGATGCTTCAGGAACTTTGAGCAGGTATAACATAATGATTAACAGCGAAGAAGTGAATGTGGAAGAAGACTCCGGAAAACTGGATATATATTTTTTCAAGCCCGTAACTGACGAATATGTTTTTA
>DULF01000178.1 GCA_012840535.1 Clostridiaceae bacterium | reverse complement strand
TTGACACTATTTATGCTGAGGGGCAAAGGCGTTATGTAGAGTCTCTCTCAGCCTATGCAAGACAGTTTTTGGGCCAGATGGAGAAACCCGATGTGGATTATATAGATGGATTGTCGCCGGCAATTTCCATCGACCAGAAGACAACCAGCAGGAATCCGCGTTCCACAGTTGGCACGGTTACTGAAATATACGACTACCTTAGGCTGCTGTTTGCCAGGATAGGAACTCCCCATTGCTATATTTGCGGAAAAGAAATTTCCCAGCAGACGGTGGACCAGATGGTTGATCAAATAATGGAACTGGAAGAAGGAACGCGCATACAGCTTCTTGCTCCTGTTGTGAGAGGCAGAAAAGGCGAGTATGCCAAATTATTTGAAGATATAAGAAAAGGCGGGTATGTCAGGGTAAGGGTTGACGGCGCAGTTATGGATGTAAACGAAGAAATAAGCCTTGACAAGAATAAAAAGCATACCATTGAGATTGTTGTGGACAGGCTTATTGTCCGGCCCGGCATACAAAAACGCCTGACCGATTCAATAGAGACCGTGCTTAACTTAAGCGGAGGCATTTTAGTAGTTGATGTAATTGGGAAACAGGAACTTCTCTTCAGCCAGAATTTTGCATGCAGTGATTGCGGGGTAAGCATAGAGGAGCTCACACCTAGGATGTTTTCTTTCAATAACCCATATGGTGCATGCCCGACATGCAGCGGACTGGGTACATTGATGAACATCGACCCTGACCTGGTAATTCCTGATCCTTCCAAATCTCTGGCTGAAGGAGCTATAAGCGTAGGAGGCTGGAATATAGAAAATGAAGACGGGTATGCAAGGATGTATATTAACGGTCTTGCAAAGCATTATAATTTCAGTGTCAATACTCCTGTTAACAAGCTTCCTTCACGGATAATAGACATTTTGTTATACGGGTCAAAAGGTGAGAAAATAAGGTTTGAATATGACAGAGAGTATGGCAATGGTTCATTTGTTGCGGAATTTGAAGGAATTATCACCAGTATGGAACGCAGGTACAAGGAAACACAGTCAGAAGCAATGAAACAGTATTACGAAGGGTTTATGAGCACGGTTCCTTGTCCTGGCTGCAACGGTGCGAGACTGAAAAAGGAAAGCCTTGCAGTAACCGTAGGCGGCAAAAATATTTACGAACTTACACGTATGCCGGTTTCTGATTTAAAAGCTTTTTTTGACACGCTTGAATTGACAGACAGGCAGAAGCTGATTGCTCATCAGATCCTCAAGGAGATTAAAGCAAGGCTTGGCTTTCTGGTAGATGTTGGCCTGGACTATCTTACGCTTTCGCGTTCGGCCGGTTCGCTTTCAGGCGGAGAAGCACAGAGAATAAGACTTGCAACCCAGATAGGTTCAGGACTTATGGGTGTGTTGTATATACTTGACGAGCCCAGTATAGGGTTGCATCAAAGGGACAATGACAAGTTGATAAAAACTTTAAAAAAGCTGAGAGATTTGGGAAACACGCTGATAGTCGTCGAACATGATGAGGAGACAATGTATGCAGCGGATCATATTATTGACATAGGACCGGGGGCCGGAATACACGGCGGCTATATAGTTGCCCAGGGAGACATTGAAACTATTAAGAAATGCAGTGAATCGCTGACAGGTTTATATCTGAGCGGAAAGAAAAAAATTGAAATCCCTGAAAAAAGGCGCAAGCCAAACGATAAATGGATTGAGATTGTAGGAGCCAGAGAGAATAATCTTAAGAATATAAATGTAAAAATTCCTCTGGGCGTGTTTGTATGCGTAACCGGGGTGTCCGGTTCCGGAAAAAGCTCTTTGGTCAATGAAATCCTTTATAAGAAACTTGCTGCCGAGCTGAACCGGGCAAAGACGAAGCCTGGAGACCACGACGCTATTAAAGGTATTGAGTACCTGGACAAGGTTATCAATATTGACCAGTCACCAATCGGAAGAACACCGAGGTCAAATCCGGCAACCTATAC
>DULF01000177.1 GCA_012840535.1 Clostridiaceae bacterium | reverse complement strand
GGAATAATTCCATCCTCAACAACACCGCATATGCCCGGGACCATTTTTTCTTCATTGCCAAGCAGCATATGGCATGTTGAAGTACCCATTATCATAAGCATTTTCCCAGGCTCGACAATACCAACAGCCGGTACTGCGACATGAGCATCAACATTTGCTACGGCTACGGCAGTCCCGGCTTTTAAACCGGTCATTTTTGCAGCGGCTTCAGTTAATTCTCCTGCTTTCGAGCCAAGAGGATATATGTCCCTGCTCATTTTCTCGTCAATTACATTTTCCAGCCTGGGATCAAGCGCTTTGAAAAACTCATTTGAAGGATAGCCCTTTCGCTTATTCCATATGGCTTTGTAACCAGCAGTACAGCTGTTTCTTCTTTCCTGGCCTGTTAACTGCATTACTGTCCAATCCGCGGCTTCTATAAACTTGTCGGCAGCCTCGTAAATTTCAGGAGCTTCGTTAAGGATTTGCCATACTTTGGGAATAAACCATTCAGATGATATTTTTCCTCCATAGAGAGCAAGAAATTCCTCTCCTCTTTTCTCGGCTATTTCATTAAGCTTATTTGCCTCATCCTGGGCTGCATGGTGCTTCCATAACTTTACGTAAGCATGTGGATTTGATTTATACTCATCAATAAAACAAAGGGGTGTTCCGTCTTCTTTTATAGGCAACATTGTACATGCTGTAAAATCAATGCCGATGCCAATAACATCATCAGGTGATACGCCGGACTCTTTCAAAATTGCAGGAATTGTCTCAGTAAGGACATCAAGATAATCCTGTGGATGCTGCAGCGCCCAGTCGGGTTCAAGCCTTGTAACACCATCAGGAAGATACTCATCAATTACACCATGTGGGTAATATTTAACAGCTGTCGCAACCTCTCTCCCGGTATCAACTTCCACCAGTACGGACCTTCCTGACTGTGTTCCGAAATCAATGCCTATTGAATATTTTTTACCCATTTTTCAATACCTCCTATCAGCTCAAATATACCTTGGAGACAAGGGAACCGCTCTCCATATCTAAGTCATCCTGAAGACATGAGAACCGTATCCATGTCTCACCAACGAGAAAAGCAAAGTAGCCGTCCCCTCGCTTCTCCTCCCCAAGCTTTCTCTAACTTTCACGTTTTGCCGTACTGTTTCGGACAATAAGCTTCGGCTCAATTTTTTCACCGAAATAGTTTACTTTTCTTTCTATCATTTGTATGATTGATTCTGCCGCCCTTACACCAAGCTGCTCTTTCGGATGCGCCAAGGTTGTAAGTTTCGGTTCCGAAGCCGTTGCCAAATCCGAATCATCAAAACTCACAATTGAAACATCTTCCGGTACGGATAATCCCATTCCTCTAATAGCGTCCAATACCTTTACAGCTATCTGGTCGTTATAACAGACAATGCCTGTAGTATTCCGGACAATATTTTTGATAGTATTGCCCGAATAAGCTTCAAATTTAAAGTCCAGGTCAAATGTATCGAACCACAAAACGTTGGAATCACTCAGGCTTATTCCGTATTCGCTGCAAGCTTTCTGAAAACCTTCAAACCTATAGTGGCCCTGAATATCGTCTACTTTGAAAATGCCCCCTATTTTCTTATGGCCCAGTTCAATAAGGTGCTTTGCAGCCAAATACCCGCCAAGCATATCATCCTCAACTATATAGGAATAATTAAGGTCCTTGTAGCATCCGTGAATAAACAGAATAGGGACCCCTCTAGCACTAAGCTCCTTATACAGCTGAAGGTTCGGATTCGGAAGCGCGCTCCTGGTAGACTCGACAATCAACCCGTCTATTCTCTGATTCAGCATGTTATGCATGCACATTTTTTCTTTTTCATGCCTGTTATAAGTGCAGCTGAGTATGATATTATAGCCTTTGCTGCTTAAAATCCTGTCTATTCCCCTGATTATTGCAGAGAAAATATATTCATTTAAATACGTAGTCATAACGCCGATTGTTTTGCAATTTATCGCAGCTATATCAGGCCTTCTGTCGACAAAAGTCCCTTTTCCCTGCACGCGGTAAAGCCAGCCTTCAGCAACTAATTCCCCTATTGCCTGTCTTATGGTGTGCCTACTGACTCCAAATTTCTCCGCAAGTTCAATTTCGGTTTCAATCTGGTCTCCGGGTTTTAGCTTTTCGGATTTAATTGTATCAATCAAATATTCTTTTAGCGCTTGGTATTTCGGTTTTTCATTATTAAACATTTATACCCCGTACCTATTGATATTATTTAAATGGATTCTCTCCCTTGTACAGCATTGTTTTTGGCTGATTGAAAGAGATATCCTCGATACCTAAAAGCTTCATGGCCTCAAACAATATTTTCCCTATATGCTTGAAAGCAACACCTGCATGGTGCGGGAATCTCTTCTCAATCAGCACATGCCTGTAAAATCTGGCCATTTCTTTTACTGCAAACACGCCAATTCCGCCAAATGATTTTGGTTCAATGTCTAATACTTCTCCTTGTGCTACATAGCTTCTCAGCTTGGAATCAGCAGTTCCTTGCAGCCTGAATAATGTTATCTCTCCTGGTTTTATTGTTCCTTCAAGTGTTCCCCTAGTAATATTAGGTTCCTTATCAGGTTCAAGCAAGCTGTGCATGATTAACTGGTACTTCATTTCAGGTTTTTTCAGGTAACAGGATGAAGTATTTCCGCAATGGAAGCCCATGAACAAATCGGTAAATGAATAATCTCCCACTTTATCCTTATTTTCCTCATATAAATCCTTTGGCACTGTATTGTTTATATCAAGCAACCCTGCAGGCATATTGGAAGCAAGGGTAATAATGTATTCGCTTAATGCTCCGTAAATATCTGTTTCGCAAGCAATGGGTATACCTCTCATTGCAAATCTTGAATTTACATAGCATGGCACAAAACCGAACTGGGTTTGGAAGGCAGGCCAGCACTTATTTGCAAATACCACAAACTCAGACGCTCCAATGTTTTTATCCATCCAGTCCTTGAGAGTAATCTCAAACTGGGCCAGCTTCGGAAGTATTCCGGGGTAAGCGTTGCCTTCGCCAAGTTCTTCTTCCATTTCTTTTATTACATCGGAAATTCTGCTATCATTTGCATGGTTATTGAAAGCTTCAAAAAGGTCCAGCTCTGAGTTCTCCATAATTTCAACTCCCAGGTCGAAAAGCGGCTTGATAGGAGCGTTACAAGCAAAGAAGTCTTGCGGTCTGGGTCCAAAGGTTATTATTTTCAGCTTTGAAAGTCCAATAATAACTCTTGCGATGTTTTCAAAGTCAGCTATCATTTCGGCTATTTCATCAGGAGTTCCAACCGGGTATTCAGGAATGTAAGCCTTAACGCCTCTCAGGCCGAGATTGTATGAAGCATTGAGCATTCCGCAGAAGGCATCTCCTCTTCCTCCGATAAGGTTGTCTCCGCATACTTCAGCCGCTGCAGCAAACATGACAGGACCTTCAAACTTTTGTGCAAGCAATGTTTCAGGTCCTTCCGGTCCAAAATTTCCAAGGTAGACAACTAAAGCGTTGACTTTTGCGTTTTTAAGCTCTTCCAATGCTTTTAAAACATCTTTCTCGTTTTCAGCCGTAATTTTAACCTCTTCAATAGCAATACCTTTCTCTGCGCAAGCTTTTACAACTTCTTCACGCCTTTTTGTACTGAGTTCAATAGGAAAACAATCTCTGCTTACAGCAACAATTCCAAGTTTTACTTCCGGAATGTTAATCATTTTAAAACCCCCTCATAAAGTATAATATGCGAATTTGTACGTACATATATATTACCATAAGTATGTTGTACGTACAACCAGTATGATTTGAAAAATGCGATTAATTTGTGACAAAGTAAAAAAACATGCCCAAAATGGCTTTTTTAAACCTTTTGGGCATTACAGAAATCTTTATATGTAAAATCTAGGTAATATCATAAATAGAATTATTTCTAGAAATTATTCTTTATGTCCCTAAAAATTCAGCATTCTGACATGATTTCCATCCTCTTTTCTTTCTGTTGCTCTGTATAACAAGGTATACTCAGAATTCATTTCCGGGCAACCATCAACCTTCACTACTAACTTTATTCGGTCTACATCCCTGTGTGGCAGACAATAACGAACAATTGGACCTGGCATATTGGTATTGCTTTCAAGCATCGGGTAATTCCACTCAATAAGAAAAATCTCTTCCTCACCGATCTGCAAAAAGGCTTTTATTTTTCCGGCCGGTACACAATCAGGTGAATCATTGAGAATCCATAATTCAGGTGTAAAAAGCTCTCCTCCCCTCCAGGAAAACTTGGGTATTCTTGCGCTCGCAAGTACAGGTCTTAAAGCAGCTTTTACGGCGTAATAGGCCGGTTTGGGTTTTGTCCTCCATGAGATAATGCTGTTATTTGCCGCAGTGGGCCACGGCTCGTTATAACACCAGTTCAGGGCCATGGAACAAACCGGCTTCTGTCTCCTGGCTTCTTCAAATATACATTTATAACCCTCAGCTTGCAGCCATTGTCCTCTTTCTACCAGCAGCTCCAGTGAATCAGACGTGCCGAAATAATGTTCAATAATGTCCAAGCCAAGCCAATCAGGAGACTGCCATGCATTGAATGCATGATGGTCTTCCCATGAAGTTCCCGGGCGTGGAGGAAACAGTTCCTCCGGTGGAATAAACTTCTTCAGGTATTCTGCATCTGCCGGTCCGGGACATCCAAATTCAGTATATGCAGTAGCGACCGTATGTGGCATCACCTGGAACACATCCCTGCCATCCGGATAACGGAATCTGTAATATCCATGTTTCATACCTGTCAAAGGTGAAGTCATAATGAAGGGCCTCGAAGGGTCCATGTCATAACAGTTGCGGTTTAAAAGGCGCAGTGCCAGTGATTGATCCGTCATTCCCGACCAGGCATTGAACAATTCGTTGCCGCCGCACCATAGTACAACACTGGGATGAGTCCTCAGACGCTTTATAATTGACTTGGATTCCTGATCCAATATTCTAAGGTATTCCGGTGTTCCGATATAATTATTGCATGACAGAGGAAATTCCTGCCATACCATAATGCCCTCTTCATCACAGATTTCGAAGAAGGAGTCTTTATTTATGATTGCCCCTCCCCAGGACCTTAAAAGGTTCATATTTGCTTCCTTTGCCATGCGCACCAGGTTCCTGTATGTTTCATCGGTAATAATTCCCGGAAAAATCTCAGGATTAACCCAGTTTGAACCCTTGCAAAAGATCTGTCTTCCGTTGATCTCCAAAGTGATTGGCGGATTACTGCGTGTTTTGGGGAATTCTTCAGGGTATTCCCATGCTCCCGGATGCATCGTCAGTTTCACCCTTCTGAATCCCACCCTGGATTCTTTCTTATCCAGCACAAGGCCGTTTAATCCAATTAACTTAATGACGGACTTATAAAGCACGGGTTCTCCCTGCCCATTTGGCCACCAGAGCTGCGGTTTTTCAACAGCCTGCTCCATGCGGACATACCCGGACAGGTCATAATATTCCCTGCAGAAAACAAGGTTTCCGTTCCTGTCATAAAACTCCCATTGGATTTTTTCGTATCTGTCACTGCTTAACCAGACCTCTGCAAAAAGTAAAGCATTCTCCAGGTTCTCATCCAGGCAATAGGATACCTCGCTGTCCTTAATGTGACAAGCAGGCCTTATTTCAAGGTATGTCTCATCCCAGATGCCCAGAGGAACCAGTCTTGGGTGCCAGTCCCATCCATAGCTGACCGCGGGCTTTACACATTGGTCTGCTTCGGTTCTTCCTTCAGGGGCGCCTTTGCGCTTTGGAGCCGGAAAAACCAGTATTTCAAGTTCATCTTCATGAGCAGCCTTTCCGGTTAAATCAATTTCAAAGGGGGTAAACATTCCTTCCTGTTCATGGATAACTTTCCCCTGCAGTTTAACCTGAAATTTGTAATCCACACCCATGCAGACAAAAAAAAGGCATTCATCCTCTTTAATTTCAGGAACTTGAAGCTTTGTTACATAAGACCAGTAAACATCCTCCATCCAGGCATAATGTTTGTAATTATCTGCGTATGTGTAATCTTCCCAGCCTTCCACCCTTGCCCAGTCCAGCTGCACTGCGCCAGGTACTGCAGCAGGTACCCTTTTTTCAGGAACGTCCTCAATACCGGTGCAAAAACCGACCGACCAATCCAGCTCTA
Source organism: Clostridiaceae bacterium (assembly GCA_012840535.1). Classification (GTDB taxonomy): domain Bacteria; phylum Bacillota; class Clostridia; order Acetivibrionales; family DUMB01; genus DULF01. The sequence goes on along the minus strand of DULF01000177.1, from coordinate 27,881 downwards.
TTTTTTTGCGCATAAATACCTCCAATATAATTTTTGTAGGGTTTTGGCAATATAACACTATTTTACAATACTTTCATTATTATATCATTTTAGTTGTCCGGTGGGAATCCTTCACTTTTCAAAGAGAAGACCAGTTGCGTATTGACCGGATATCATGATTAAACTGCTTATTTTTCATTCATATCTTATGCATTATTCTAATACAATTCATACAAACAGGATATTTCGAGGTGTATAACATGGCCATAGCATATGTTTTAGTTGCAGCAATTTTAATAACAGTGCCTTTTTTATTAAAATCCCGGCTAAAGCCGTTACATGTCCTGCATATAAAAAGATTGACACTCCCCTTTATTTGTACAATATTTATAATAAGCCTTATAATATTTTCTGGTACTGCAGTAGAAGCAGCCAAAAAGGGGCTGAATTTGTGGTTTAATATTGTCTTTCCTTCACTTTTCCCTTTCTTTGTAGCCTCAGAGCTTCTCAACGGCACAGGCTTTATAAGGGCCGTCGGAACCCTGCTTGAACCTGTCATGCGGCCTCTTTTTAATGTGCCAGGCTGCGGGTCTTTTGCTTTTGCAATGGGAATAACATCCGGTTATCCGGTAGGAGCAAAAATTACAGCAAGCATGCGCCAGGAAAAACTCCTTTCAAAATCAGAAGCCGGAAGGCTGCTTGCCTTTACAAACAATTCCGGTCCGCTTTTTATTGTAGGCGCGGTTTCGGTAGGAATGTTTAAAATGCCGCAGGCCGGTATCCTATTGCTTGCATGCCATATTGCCGCAAGTATAACAGTCGGTATTTTATTCAGGTCTTATGGAAAAAACAAGCATACAGAACGCAAAACCATGCGCAAGTTACTTCAAAGTTCAGATACATCCGGCAAAACAGGACATAAAATTTCTTCAGGGCAGCCCAAATTTCTCTGGAACTTGCGCAGACAGTTCTCTTATTTAGCCGGCAGGCCAAAAATAAATTTGGGTACAGCCTTCGGCGAAGCAATAAAACACTCAATTATGACTTTGTTAACCATTGGGGGATTTATCATACTCTTTTCTGTAATAATAAACCTTTTAATTGAAACAGGCATAATCCAATTACTTTCATCTATTTTGTCAGTAATTTTATCTCCTGTCGGCATTGGAAAGGACATAATCATGGCGCTTTTAAGCGGATTTTTTGAGATTACTACCGGGACAAATATGGCCAGTATTGCGAAAAACGCACCGTTAGAGCATAAGCTTGCGGCAGCAAGCATGATAATGGGATGGGCAGGGCTTTCGGTGCATTCACAGGTCCTTAGCATCATTAGCGGCACTGACATCAGCATAAAGCCTTACTTTTTGGGAAAGTTTCTCCAGGGGGTTTTTGCCGCTTTATACACAATAATTGGCTTAAAAATAGCCGGCCATCACCTTTTAAAAGCTGAGCCGGCCCTTTTTCAATTCTTCATAAGTATTCCCCATTCTCAAAAATGGTATAAATTTTTCCTTACGTCCTGCAAATATCTAATACTTATTCTGTCAACATTTTTGTTTTTACTTATACTTTTGGCAATCGTATCGCTTATATTTACCCTTGCACGAAAAACATCCAATTTCGTGAAAAAGTTATTTTAATTCCTCTTTATTTTGTTTAATAACATCTATCGTATCCCTGAGTATTTCCTCAACCTTGTCCAGGATGCTGGTGGCGTATTCTTTTGTACCTAACCTGATTTCCCTGGCGTTCTTTTGTGCATTGGAAATAATTTCTTTAGCCTGTTCGTATGCCTTTTTGGTTATCTCATGTTCATCGACCAAGGATGCAATTTTATTCTCAGCATCCTTTATTATGTTATTAGCTTCCTTTTGAGCTTCCAGAAGGATTCTTTGCCTTTCCTCTTTTACCCATTTTGCCTGTTTGATATCGTCAGGCAGTTTTAATCGCATTTCCTTTATTATCTCAAGTATCTCTTCCTTGTCAACAATACATTTGCCAGAAAAAGGCAAAGTTATGCTTTTTTCTATCAAGTCTTCCATTGTCTCTAAAATAGCCAGTATCTCCATCTTTTTCCCCCCGGCATCCTTCAAAATAAATTAAATTAGCTGCGCTTTTCCATTTTTTAACTTATTCAACACAATGTCCTTAATGCAATCAGGCACAAGCCCGTCAATACTTCCGCCGTTCATTGCAAGTTCCTTGACAGCGCTTGAACTTAAAAAAGAATAGTTAATATTTGTCATCATGAACAAAGTCTCAACGTCCGGGTTTAAATTCTTATTTAATAAAGCCATCTGAAATTCGTATTCAAAATCTGAAACAGCTCTCAGGCCTTTAATAATAGTCGTTGCATTTTGGTCTCTCACATAATCCATTAACAAGCCTGAAAAACTATCTATTTGTATCTCAGGGTAATCCTTTAAAGCGCGCCTTAACAGTTCCACCCTTTCTTCAATTGTAAAGGTCGGCTTTTTATTCACATTGTTTCCGACTGCAACAATAAGCTTGTCGCATATCTTGACTGCCCTATGTATTATATCCAGATGACCGTTTGTTACCGGATCGAAACTACCCGGATATACGCATATTTTCAACTTTTCATACCTTCCTGTATTATTTTCTTGTTGTGAGTTATTTTGCAAGTTCAATGTAGCGTCCCATCCTGTCTATTTTATGTTGTGAAAAATGATAAAACCGTATCTCCGTACCTTTTAACCCTGAAAAGCTTTAGCTTTTCCAAGTTTAATGCCGTATCATCCTTTGCGCTTTTTTCTACAACTACTATGCCATCATTTTTTATTATGCCGTTTTCTTCTATAATCTTCAATGTATCTTGAATTAAATTTTTATTATATGGTGGATCCATAAAAATTATATCATATTTTTTAAAGTTATTTGACATTTTTTTTAAAACTGCCATCACGTCGCCCGGAATAACTGTTGCTCTCTCCTCAAGCTTAGTGTGTTTAAGGTTTTCTTTTATAACGGATATGCATTCAGGGCTCTTGTCTATAAACACAGCTGAGGCGGCACCCCTGCTTAATGCTTCTATTCCAAGATTACCGGTTCCTGCAAAAAGATCCAGGACATTGCTTCCTTCTATACGTCCGGCTAAAATATTAAAAAGCGCTCCCTTTACTTTATCAGATGTAGGTCTGGTGTTTAAACCTTTAACTGTTTTAAGCTTATGTCCCCTTGCAGTTCCCGTAATTACCCTAAGTATATCAATTCCCTCCAGGTGCTGTTTCATTGCATTTTAAATTAGTTTGTGCCGTATAATGTTATTTTATATCATGCTCCTCAAATGTCAACATTTTATGTTTTTCTGTTATTTTTATATTCTGACGGAGTAAGCCCGCAGTATTTCCGGAATACCTTCGTAAAATAGTTTTGACTGCTAAATCCCACTTCAAAGGTAACTTCCTTTACGCTCATATTTTGATTAAGCAAAAATTCTTTTGCTTTTTCTATCCTGCAAGCTGTTAAAATATCAGTGAAATTTTTCCCTGTCTGTTTTTTAATAAGTTTACAAAGATAAAAGGGCGAAATGTCAAAAGCTTCAGCAACACCGGCAAGAGTAATGTTCTTCGAAAAATTTTCCTGAATATAGTTGACTACATTTGAAACCAGGTTGTTGGATTGTTCATTTTTAAATTCATTAACGTCCATAACAAGCTTATTGATGTGGCTGTTTAAAAAATCCCTCATTAAACTCATATCATTGATAGCAATTAAGCGCTCATATACAATTCCATGTTCATTTTGCAGTGTACCGCTCCCTAATTTATCTGATACCTCGCGGTATATATACATTAACAGGTTGTATACGTTTTCCCTTACAAATGAGATACCGTATGTCTGATAAAATAACAATAATTTATTTGAAAAGTTGTCGATACAATTCTGAAGCTTTTGCTTATCTGAATTGACTATTGAAACAGCCATTTCTTTTGCAAACATGTCAATGTCAATTTCTGATTGAATATTTTCGTCATCAATTTCAGAATAATTCAATGAACAGATACCTTTGGCCTGAGCATAGGAAAGCGTTTTTAATGCCTGGTTATACGATTCTTTTAAACCGTCAATATCTGCTGTAATATTTCCGAAACCAATGTTGTAATTCCCTGTAATTGTTTCACTCAGTATCATGCAGCACAATCTTCTTATTTCGTCAGCTTTTTTTGTTCCCAATTCTTCAGAAGAGAGTATAAAAAATACAATGATACCGTTCAGACGGTCTCCGATACACGCTATACCTATTTTTTCAAGCTGTTCCTTCACTCTTTCAACAAGCGGCAGCCTGGTATGTTCACAATGCACAACAAAAGAAAATGCGGATTTTACTTTTAAGTCCATGAATTCCAGTATTTTATTCAATTCTTCGCGTTGTTTATGGGAAGTAATCGCATGCACAAAATCGCTTTCAATAATAGGCTTTATGCTGTTTATCCGCTCAATCAGGCTATTTTTGTATTTTTCTGTAGAAATTTCGTTTTCCAGTACAGCAATTGCGGAATTTATGGATTCTAATATAACGGACAATTTTGCGGGTTTGAGAATGAAATCATGCACTCCTAACTTAAGTGCTTCTTTTGCGTAATTGAATGTATTGTAGGAAGATATCACTATAAACTTTGTGTTAACTGCTTTCTTTTGCATTTCCCGTATTGCATCCAATCCATTCAGTATTGGAAGATTAATGTCCATAATAACAATCTCTGGCCTGGTTTTATAGAAAGAATCTATTGCTTCTATACCATTTTCACACACGGATACGACTTCTATCTCTTTGCAATTTAATTCCAGTAAAAGTTTTAATGCCTGACGCTCAACCGGTTCATCTTCCACTATCATCAATCTGTACATAAAAATCCCCCATAATGCTTCGCAAGCTTAATAAACCAAAGGAAGCACAATTGTAATTATTGTACCGCAGTTCCTTTCACTCTCTATTAAAAATTTAAACTGAGAACCATAGTACATTTCAAGTCTTTTGTACACATTGTATAAACCTATATTGGTACTTTGTTCAACCTTACTGTCAAAAACAGAGTGCTTGAATTTTGACTGTATTGCCTCTAATGTGTCTGAATCCATACCTGCACCATTATCCTCGACTTGAATATATACATTATTATTATAACAATACGCTTTTACTGATACAACCGCCCCGTCCGAGATATTATTTACACCATGAATGAGGCTGTTTTCCACCAATGGTTGTAATATCATGGCAGGAAGCTTTATATTTGGGAGATTGTCTTTTACGTTCAGTAAAAACTTTACCCTGTTTCCATAACGTTTCTGCTGGATTAAGAAATAATTTTTAATAAATTCAATTTCTTCCTTTATACTTGATACTTTGTTTGATTTTTCCAGGCTGTAACGCAGCAATTCTGACAGGTTTTCCATCAGCATGCTGGTATCTAAGGCTCCTTCAATATATGCATTCTTTGACAGCATGCTGAGGGTATTGAAAAGAAAATTCGGATTTATCTGTGATTGCAGTGATTTTAGTTTTGTTTCTGCAAGAAGGTTTGTTATACGAAGATTTTCATTCTCTTTTTCCAACAGTTTCTTTTCAAGCTGGGCTTTCTCTTTAAGGTTTTGAATATGTTCCTTTATGCTCTTTGCCATTTCATCGAAGGTCATCAGCAGAATATTAAGCTCTTTAGCTGCGCCTCTTATTTTTTTTATTTCATATTCTCCCCTCTTGATCAGCTGGATATTGTCCACGATCTCATTTATTGGCTTGGTTATGCCTTTCATTGCATTATTTGCAAAAACAAAACCGGCAAATATGGATGCAGCTATTAGTAGCAGCACAACAGCAAACTGGATGTAGCATGACAAGCGCAACCTTTTCAGTTTTAACTGCACGTCTTGGGAAATAATATTATAGTAATTGGTAAATGTTTTTGTAATCAAATTTTCAAGTCTATACAAATCATTGTATAAAGTTACTGAATCCTCCCTGCTGAAGTCTGTTTGTTCAACATATTTATTAACTTTCTCGGAGTAGGTGTCCAACATGTTTTCAAGAAGAGTTATTCTCCATATGGTATGTTTATGTTCGCTCATGCGTTTTATCGCATTCAAGTTGTCACGCGCTGATTTAAGCATGACTTTATATTCTTCATAATCTTCATCCTTATTGGAGTAAACAAAATTTAAGCCGTTTTTGCTCATCAGCTCCGCATTTTTATAAAACAAGCTCAACTGGTTATACGATTCAAAACCTTGTTCAAAGGCTATAATATAACTATAACCCGAAACATTGCTAATAACAGAAACCAATATCATGGCAACAAGAATTGAAACAAGAAACATTACCAGTTTATTCTTAATACTCCCGTATCTCGCATTGTCACTGTTCATATTTTCAAAGCGAGCTCCTTTCTTTTTTAACTGGACAACAAGTATAGTACTCACTAATATACATAAAAGAAAATTGCTCCGCAAGAATCATTTTCTCGTGGAGCAACTTAACATGAATATCATCCCCGCCCTTGCAAACACTCTCTATATTATTTCTTCGGAGGAAGATCTACCTTCTGCCTGAGTTGTTCAGCGTAAGTATCTATGTTTTCCTTTGTAACGATTATGGTACCTGCATCATTAAACTTCTGCTCCGGCACTCTTCCTTCAGTTATATGTTGATATAACCAGTATGTAGCCTGGTATCCATAGTTATAGAAAGAAGTAACTATCGTACCTTCTATCTTATCTTGCCTGATAAGGTCAAGAGTCTCTTGAATGTCGTCAACACCAAATATAAGGACTTTGTCCTGGATGCCCATTTCTTCAGCAACTCTTGCACATGAAACAGCTCCGTCAGCTGTAACATTTATAGCTACATTTATATCCGGATAAGTGTTGAATGTGTTCTGCCATTCTGTTGTACCTTTCATCTTGTCCCCTTCAGAAGTCGTAATGTTAACAAGTTCCGCTCCGCCCGGGTGCTGTGAAAAAGCTTCTTCAATATATTTGTTTTGGTCAATATACACCTGGGCATTAAGAGCAGCACACTGAATTGAATATACAATTTTGGTGTCAGCCGGAATTTTGCTTGCTACCCAGTCATATAACAGTTTTGCCTGCTTTTTAAGGTCTTTTCCCAAAAAGGCCAGCTTGCCCTCTGCTTCGGCAATATCCCCGTCTACAACTATTACCGGTATTCCCGCCGCTATTGCATCATTAACCGGTTTTGCGGGAACCAAACCTTGTGTAATTATGGCATCAGCCTTTTGTGCTACTGCGGTATCCACCAGCTGAGCCATTTCCTCAGGAGAAATTCCTTGCGGGCCTACCCAGTCACCCTGAATGCCAAGCTCTTTGCAAGCATCTTCAAAGCCTTCCTTTGCAATGAGCCAGATAGGGTGTGACAGAAGCGGTGAAACATAAACGAAATACAAGGGATCATCGGTTTTTGCAGTATCGGTTTCAGAAGTGCCGGCTGTTGCATCTTCAGTTTTGTTTTCAGTTGTATTTTCAGTCGTGGATTTTCCGGTATCTTCTTTCGGTGATTGTGATGTACCGCATGCAGAAAATGAAACTATTAACACTAACACCATTAACAATAAAATAATTCTTTTCATAATAGTAACCTCCCGTTTTTCTTCGTTCATGAAATAAAATTACCATAATAAAGAATTTCATGTATTTGAAGCTGCTTGCATAATATTTACTTCATTTGCCTCACCTCTTTCCAACTCTGCCTGAACAACGCCTTTGCCTAACACAATAAACCTATCGCACATAGCAAGCAATTCAGGTAACTCTGATGAAATCATAAGTATGGAAATGCCGCTTTTTGAAAGGTCTACCATAAGCTTATATATCTCAGCCTTTGTTCCCACATCAATGCCGCGAGTAGGTTCATCAAGTATTAACAACTTCAGCTTGGTCATAAGCCATCTGGCTAGTATGACTTTTTGCTGGTTTCCTCCTGAAAGGCTTGTTATAAGGGTTTTAATGCCAGGCGCTTTAACGTTCAGCTTAGTGAAATATTCTTTTGCAATTTCCTGTTCCTTTTTTGAATCAATAAAAATTCCTTTCCTTAATTCTCTCAATATTGCAAGCGTCATATTATGCTCAATGCTCATTGACCAGACATAGCCGTTTTTCTTTCTGTCTTCTGTCAGTAGACCTATGCCTAGTTTTATAGCATCCTCGGGATTATTTATTTTCGCTTCCCTGCCCTCCATGTATATCCTTCCGCTGGTTTTTGGGAGAAGACCGAAGATTGCATTTACCAGTTCTGATCTTCCTGAACCGACAAGACCGGCTAAACCCAGTATCTCGCCTTTTTTGATGCTGAAACTTACATCCTTGATAATGCTTTTGCCGTACGCAGAAGTGTGTGGAACCCTGAAATTCTCAATGCGCAGGAGCTCAGTGTCATCTTCTTTTTTTTCAATTTGGGGATACATTACATCCAGCCTGCGGCCTATCATACTATTAATTATGCTTTTGCTGTCATATCCGTGTTTCTTTTCATATTCACATATCAATTGTCCGTCTCTTAGTACTATAACTCTGTCACAAAGCTGAAACACCTCGTCCAGCTTATGTGAAATATAAATGCAGGATATCCCCTGTTCTTTCATCTCATGCAACAAGTTCATAAACACTTTTGTTTCATTTTCCGTCAGTACCGAGGTCGGTTCATCAAGGATAAGGATCTTGGGATTTCTCAGCAAAGCCCTGGCTATACATACCAGTTGCTGCATTGAAGGGCTCAAGCTTCTTACAGTAGCATTAACATCAATATTGGCATGTAACCTTTCCAGTACCTCTTTTGCCATTTTACGCATCTTTTTCCAGTCAACAAATCCCAATTTCGTTCTTGGATATCTCCCAAGCAGAATATTTTCTGCAACGGTTAAGTCAAGTTCCAGATTAAGTTCCTGGTATATCATGGCAATGCCGGCATTTTCGGAGTCATGCGGATTTCTAAACTGGCACAGCTTATTGTTAACATAAATATTTCCTTCATATTCTTTTGAAGAATAAATTCCACTAAGTATCTTCATAAGTGTAGACTTTCCAGCCCCATTCTCGCCTATCACTGCAAGTATTTCATTTTCGCGCAGTTCCATGGAAACTTTATTTAAAGCAACTGTGCCAAGAAATCTTTTTGTTATGTTTTCGACAGATAAAATAACCCTTTTCTCCTTCAAGAAATCCCCTCCTTTCTTAATCCTTAGCCTTGACAGACTGGCGTATAATAAGTCTCCTCTTATACTGGTCAAGCAATACGGACGCTATAAGAATCACGCCAAAGACCAGGTTTTGCCAGTAAACGGAAACTTTCATAAGGGTTAGACTGTTAGTCATCACTTCCATAAACAGCGCGCCTAATGAAGCTCCTAAAATGGTACCCATTCCACCAAAAGTGGAAATACCTCCTATTATTGAACCAGCTATAACTTTAAGTTCGATTCCTGTACCGGCAGCAGGCTCAGCTGAACCAAGCCTTGAAGACATCAGTATTCCGGATATTGCTGCAAGTGTTGAAGTCATAATGTACACAGCCATTTTAACTTTTGTAATGTTAATGCCCGAGATTTTAGCAGCTTCTTCATTTCCGCCTATTGCATATACCGACCGCCCGAATACCGTCTTTGAAAGAATTATATGTCCGATAACGGCAATTGCCACTGAAATTAGTATTATTACAGGCAAACTATTAAAAATTTTGGTTTGTTCTATTAACATAAATTGTTCCGGAAGCGGATATACCGGGACCCCCTTGGTAATAATTGAAACCAGTCCCCTGCAAACATACATCATTCCTAATGTTACAATCAGCGGAGGAATACCTGTTTTAACTATCACAGTGCCAATAAATATTCCTATTACAAGTCCGGACAACATGCCTAAAAGAATTGATAATATAATAGGTATTCCTGCCTGCATGGACAAACCGCAGATTATCGCACCCAGAGCAAAAACAGCACCTACTGACAAGTCAAGTCCTGCGGTAATTAATACAAATGTCATGCCGACCACCATTATTAATGTGAATCCGGTTGACCTTAGAATATTGATAACATTTGCTGTTGAAATGAATACTGGATTAACTAATGTTACAATTAAGGAATAAAGAACAAGAACAATAATTATACTGCTTTCCTGGCGAATAAAAAACCATTTCAAAAATTTTTTTATACTGCCTTTTTTATTGTCGCGCTTAATGTCCAACATTTACATGAAACCTCCAAAATATTAAGTCTTTGACCGCATAAATTAAACCGGGAAGGGATTTAATTGTGTTTGAAGACAAACAAAACAATACCCAGAGCTTTTTAAACTTAATACTTTTTTACCAAGGGACGGTCACACGATTATAAGCTGCTAATCAAATTATATTCTCCTCAAAAATGGGCTTCAACAATAAAAGCTTAACCTATTTTGTTTTTATTAGCATATATTTGCAAAGCTTATAAAGGTTAAGATTATGTTTGCACTTTTTTGTTTTAAGGCTGCAAAATTATGCTACACTTATTCGTTGTTTCAAAAATGTTATCCTTATAAAATAGTTTTTAGAGGGATGGTCCCACCGGTTAAATCTATTGCAAGGAGGCATTTTCATGAGTGCGAAAAATGACCGAGATGTTCTGCGAAAATTAGCAACGCAGGTTATGGAAATTGCAAATAAACCGAAGCAAAAAGAAAGACGTGAATTATGGCGAAAACTGAATTCGTTGAAAATGGTCCGCCCCATGGTCAATGTAAACGGATTTATGTGGTGGGAAGAGGTATATCCTAGCGAAGAAACACTTGAATGCCAACACCCTGCTTGCCGTGAAGCTGAAATTTATTTTCGCCAATGCATTTTTCATGATTGGATAGGTGATGATACTGTCATAGAACCATGGGTTGTACTGCGTTCAGTATACGGCGCGCCATATAAAAACACGCCTGAAATGGGCGATTTATATTGGTGCAGTAATACTTGGGGTGTTGAATTTAAAAGGAAACCCAGTCCTGAAAAAAGAGGCGCATGGGTATTTGATCCGGTCATTGTAGAACTTGATGATTTTAAGAAAATGACTAAGCCTGTTCATATAATAGATGAAGAAAAAACAGCAGAGCATTTTAATGCCGTAAACGATTTAATTGGTGATATTATGCCCGTTATTATGGACAGAGGACCCATGATAAGAACATATGGAGGTAGCATATTGCATGACCTCTGCTTGCTGCGCGGCCTTGAACAGGTATATATCGATATGATTGAAAACCCTGAATGGCTGCATGAGGTACTCAGCTTTATGACAGAATCTGTCCGTGATTTGCATGCGCAAGCAGAAGCTGCAGGAGATCTGAGACTTATTAATCAATTCAACCAGTCTATGCCATACTGTGAGGAACTTGAAGATCCTTCACCAGACACAAAACCTGTGAAACGTAAAGAACTATGGCACTTCTTTGAAGGCCAGGAATTTACTTGCGTTTCACCGGAAATGACAGATGAGTTTGCAATACGCTACCATAAAATACTTGCTGAAGAATATGCTCTCTGTGCTTATGGATGTTGTGAAGATTTGACAAATAAAATACCCTACCTGAAAAAAATAAAAAACCTAAGGACTGTAGCAGTAGTGCCATGGGCTGATATCGAAAAATGCGCTGAACAGATTCAGGGGGACTACGTTTTTTCATGGCGTCCTGATCCTTCATCCACATTATGCAACGGCTTTGATGCTGATTTTCTAAGAAAAACGCTGATTGACGGACTTGAAAAATCAAGAGGCTGCAATGTGGAAATTAATCTCAAGGACGTACACACAATCAGAAAAGACATAAATGCCGTTAAGGAATGGACCAGGGTAGCCATGGAGGTAGTTGAAAATTTTTACGTATAATGTTTGGGACACGAAAGAATGAGGAGGGTTCATGTAACCCTCCCCATTTTACCGGAAGTTTAATTCAAACCCACATCCTTCAATTTGCTCAAAAACATTTCCTCTATCTTATTTCTTAGTTTTAAATGCTCATCTTTTTCAAGATGCCTGTCTTTGCTTAATATCTCCAGTGCAGCCTCCTGCGCAGATTTTAATATATCCATATCTCTATAAAGGTTTGCGATTTTCAGATCAGGCAGGCCGTGTTGCCTTGTGCCGAAAAACTCTCCAGGTCCCCTTATTTTCAGGTCTTTTTCAGATATTACAAAGCCGTCGTTGGTTTTTTCCATAACCTTCATTCTTTCCCTTGAAACCTGTGACCTGCTCTCATTAAACAAAATACAGTACGACTGGGCGCTTCCCCTGCCCACTCTGCCTCTCAGCTGGTGAAGCTGAGCCAGCCCGAACCTTTCAGCATTTTCAATTACCATAACTGTGGCATTGGGTACATTAACGCCAACCTCAATAACCGTAGTCGAAACAAGTATATCTAAATTGCCTTCAACGAAACCACGCATTACAGCTTCCTTATCCGCCTGTTTCATCTTTCCGTGAATCAGCCCTACACGCAAATCGCTGAAGCAGTTTGCTATATCTTCGGCAGTTTTGACAGCGGACTTTGCGTCAATGGCGTCTGATTCTTCTATGAGCGGGCATACAATGTAAACCTGCTGGCCTTCGGAAACCTTTTTCCTTATAAAATTATTTATCCTTTCCCGCATGCTATTGTCCACGGCATACGTCTTAACAGGTTTTCTGCCGGGAGGAAGCTCGTTTATAATTGATATATCGAGGTCACCATACAGAATCAGGGCCAATGTGCGTGGTATAGGGGTAGCTGTCATGACCAGCATGTCAGGGTTGTCTCCCTTTTTTGAAAGAGTGTTCCTCTGCCTTACGCCAAAACGGTGCTGTTCATCAGTAATAACAAGTCCCAGGCGTTCAAAAAGAACATTATCCTCAATCAGGGCATGAGTACCAATCACTATGTCAACACTGCCGTCTTTTGTTTGCTCCAAAATCTCCTGTTTTTTGCTTTTTGGTTGGCTGCCGGTCAACAGCGCAATATTTATTCCATATTTTGACATATGTTCGTTTATTGATTTATAATGCTGCTCAGCAAGTATTTCCGTCGGCACCATAAGGGCAGCCTGATACCCGCTCTTAACCGCTTTAAACATGGCAAGTACGGCAACTATTGTTTTTCCAGAACCAACATCGCCCTGTACAAGCCGGTTCATGACTTTTTCCGATTCCATGTCCTTTTCAATTTCTTTGAACACCATCATTTGTGCATCCGTCAGCTTAAAAGGAAGGCTTTCAATAAATGATTGCATTTCAGCAATTTTTTTAAATCTTATACCCTTTTTTGAATTTTCAAGCGAATTCTTAATGCTTAAAAGCCCAAGCTGAAGAAGCAAAAGCTCTTCAAAAACCAGCCTGTACCTGGCCATCTTAAAACTTTCGTCACATTTCGGAAAGTGTATGTTGCATATCGCATAATTAATCTCGCTTAATTTGTATTTGCTTCTTATGTACTGGGGCAGGCAATCTTCGATTTTTCCTGATACAAGTTCCAGGGCATTTTCTATTGTCGTTCTTATTATATTTTGGGTCAATTTGGCTGTAGAAGGATAAATCGGGACAATTCTGCATGTGTTTTTCTTGTTTTCTGAATCAGCTTTTTCGTAAACTGGATTTTGAATTTCAATATAACTGTTCTTTTTGTTTACCTTACCAAAAAAGATATACTTCTCCCCAATTCTAAAAGCATTTTTCAAATAGCTCTGATTGAACCAGACAGCAAATATTGTACCAGTATTATCTCTTACAGAAACCTTCTGTATTGTCAAACCCCTTCTTGGTCTGCTCTCCGTTACCTTTGAAGCTATAACACCCTCAAAAGAACACATTTCACCGTCTGACATTTGGGAAATGGTCTTAAACCTTCCCCTGTCTTCATAATCTCTCGGGAAATATGTAACCGCATCTCCAATTGTAAAAATGCCAAGCTTATTAAAAAGCATAGCGCGTGATTGCCCTATGCCTTTTATATGCTGTATGGACTTTTGCAAAATATATTCAGTGCCTTTTTCATTTCCTTTTTCTTTGTACAATTGAAACATCCTCCCTATCTTATTTTAATACACAGTAACCATTTATTCTATAAAAATACAAAAAAGCTTGCAGAATTTTCGAGTTATGTGGTAAAATAAATAAGTGTTGTTTCAGGAGGTGTAATTATTAATGGCAAAGTGTGAAATATGTGCAAAGGAAACTCGTTTTGGCAACGCTCGCAGTCATGCTATGAATGCAACCAAGCGTTCCTGGAAGCCTAACGTGAGAAGGGTTAGGATTATAGAAAACGGAACTCCGAAGACTATAAAGATTTGTTCAAGATGTCTTCGCTCAAACAAGGTAACAAGAGCTATATAATGTTATATCAGCTAAAAGCTAAAAAATTACAACATAAAAAAAGCGAATAACGCTTTTTTTATGTTGTAATTTTTTATGTTGTAATTATGTTATCAGCCAATGCCAAAAACCAATTTGAGAAGTTTGCCAAAAAACCTGGGCATTTTTATAACCATTACTTTCATTATATCTCTCCTCCCTAAAAGGACTGATAATACCAGTATATTCAAAAAATTTTTTTTCGTGATTAATGATACCCTGATTTCTTTCCATAGTCACAGTATTGAACTATCCTGCATTCACCGCACATAGGCTTCCTTGCTTTGCATACGGCTCTTCCGTGATAAACAAGTTGGTGGCAAAACTTGCTCCAGTCTTTCTTTGGAACAACTTTCATCAGGTCATATTCCACCTTTACAGGATCGCTGTTTTTGGTAAGGCCTATCCTGTTTGAAAGCCTGTTTGCGTGAGTATCTACAACGATACCCGGTATACCGAATATATCGCCGAGGACGAGGTTTGCGGTCTTCCTCCCGACTCCGGGAAGCTTCAGCAAATCTTCCATGTTATCAGGCACTTTCCCGTCAAATTTTTCAATAATCATTTTGCAGCAATTGATAATATTACGCGCCTTGTTACGGTAAAAACCTGTGGATTTTATGTCATTTTCAAGTTCTGACACATCAGCTGCCGCAAAGTCATATACATTCCTGTATTTCTTAAACAGGCTTTTTGTTACTATATTTACCCTTGCGTCAGTGCACTGGGCTGCAAGCTGCGTGGATATCAGAAGCTGAAGCGGATCCTTGTATTCAAGAGTACAGCCTGCGTCAGGATATAGTTCATCAAATATTTTTATAATCTCTATTACCCTTTGCTTTTTATCCATAAGTTTACCTCCTTTTTTCAATGGCAAGATAATATAATTCAGTGTATTCTTTTGCCGGCTTATCCCATGAAAAATCAAGGGAAAGCGCTCTTTTAACAAGCTGCTGCCACACTTCAGGTTTTTCATTATAAAGCTTTATGGCTCGTTCAACAGCCTGAAGCATTTCAATTGAAGAATATTCGTCAAAAACAAAGCCATTTCCTTTTTCATTATCTTCATCATAATCAATTATAGTATCAGCCAATCCACCTGTAGCACGTACTATGGGTATTGTACCGTACCTTAAACTTATGATCTGGCCAAGTCCGCACGGTTCAAACCGGGAAGGCATCAGGAACATGTCACTGCCGGCGTAAATTCTCTGTGCAAGCGTTGTATTGAAGCCTATATAAGCCGAGAATTTATCAGGATACTTAATTCTCAAATTTTTAAAAGCGTTTTCAAAATACTCATCTCCTGTACCAAGCAAAACAAACTGGACATCATGGGCAAGCAGCGCATCCATCTTATCAAGAATTATATCCAACCCTTTTTGGCCGGTTAGTCTGGAAATCAGGCTTATTATTGGCACATCCCTTACCGGAAGGTTCATTTCCTTCTGAAGACAAGTCTTATTTCCCTTTTTATCCCAATAGGTCTCAAGGCTATAGTTTTTATATATTCTTCTGTCGGTTGACGGGTTAAATTCTTCATAACTTATTCCGTTTACAATTCCAAAAAGGTCAGCAGATCTTTTTCTGAGCAGACCGTCAAGCTTTTCCCCATACTGTACGGTTTGTATCTCTTTTGCATATCTTTTGCTCACTGTATTTATAATATCCGAATAAACCAAGCCTGCCTTCATAAAACTAAACATTCCATAAAACTCAACTTTTTCAGGTGTAAAAATATCTTCTCCGAGGTTAAAAAGGTCAAAGGTACTCCTTGGGAAATTTCCCTGGTACTCAAGGTTATGAATTGTAAAAACAGTAGCTATATTCTTATAAAATGGCTGTTCCCTGTAACGCTCACACAGAAGCATGCAAATGGGACCTGTGTGCCAGTCATTACAGTGAATAATATCCGGTTGAAAATTTACCGCCGGCAGCATATCAAGAACCGCGCTGCAGAAAAACCCAAACCGTTCAGCATCGTCAGAATAGCAATATATCCCTTCTCTATCAAAATAATTGTAATTATCTATAAAATAAACAGGAAAGCGGGCATATTTTACACCAGTTTTAAGGCAAACTTCAGTTTCTTTTACAATACATGTTTCCTTTCTGTTTCCAATAAGTACGGCAAAATCAGTTAAATACATCATGTCGCTTTTTATGGTTTTATACCGTGGCATTACAACCCTTATATCATTGCCCATCAAAGCCAGTGTTCCGGGAAGAGATCCAGCAACATCGGCCAGTCCCCCGGTTTTTGCAAAAGGAGAAACTTCGGCTGAAACGAAAAGAATCTTAAGGCCATTGTTTTCCTTCATTTTTACATCTCCTCAAAACGCTTTTTTGGTCATTCTGAACTAGATTATCATATGTATATGTCTATTTCAACAGTCATTAAATGGCTAAAAAATAAACACGGGAACGGTCCCCCTGCTTCCCGCAGGAAGCGAAGGAAACGTCCCCGCGCTTCTCATCCTTAAGCTTACCTGCTTCTGTTGCCGCCGTCTCAGCCTTTATCTTCTCCAAGTACAATCTTCAGTTTTAACGTCTTTCCGTCACGGTAAACTTCTATCTCTACCTCATCTCCAGGTTTGTGCTTATTTTTAAGTTTGTTAAGTTCATCAATGCTTTTCACAGGTTGCCCATCGAATTTAGTAATTATATCACGTTCCTTAATCCCTGCTTTTTCTGCCGGTGACATTAATTCCACTTTCACCACGTATACTCCAGGAGGCAAATTGTTACGTTTTGCAAATTCTTCAGTATACTCAAGGTGGCCCATTATACCAATCAACGGCTTTCCTCTTACATAGCCCGATTCTTTCAACATCTGGGTTATCTCCAGCGCTTTGTTAATGGGTATTGCAAAGCCGAGCCCTTCATAACCTACCGCAGCGATTTTTGCCGTATTTACTCCAATAACCTTGCCTTCAGAATTAACCAGCGCTCCTCCGCTGTTTCCCTCGTTAATCGCAGCATCTGTCTGTATATATGTCATTTCCTCGTCTTCCGATACCATAATTTTTCTGTTAAGCCCGCTGATAATTCCCGCAGTAACAGAACTCATAAAGTTAAGGCCTGCCGGATTTCCTATGGCTACTGCCAGTTCCCCTACCTTAAGCTTGCTTGAGTCACCAAATTCAGCAGCTTTAAGACCTTTTGCATCAATTTTTATAACTGCCAGGTCCGTATCACTGTCTCTGCCAACAACAGTTGCCGTATATGGCTTATCTTTATCAGTAGGTAAGAATACTTCTATTTTTGCACCCTGGAGCAACTTGTTGCTGCGGTCCTGCAATGCGCCTTCTATAACATGGTTGTTAGTCATGATATACCCGTCACTGCTCATGATTATTCCGGAACCTTCTCCCACGGTTGGCATATTCCAGAACAGAAAATCCCGCGAAGCAGTTCTTGTTACTCTTATACCAACCACAGATGGGCTAACTTTTTCAAAAATTGCTGTAACAGGTGAATCCGTAGTTTCTATAACAACTTTCTTATACGTTTCCGAATTGTCATCTCCAGATGATACATTGTTACTGTCCCCAGTTTTTTGAGAAATTACGCCGCTCAAATAACCGCTGACCGAAGGTTCAATAGCAGGCGCTGCAAACTGGAAAGCCGCAAACACTACAGCTCCGCCAATTATAGAACTTATTAATGAAACTATTATCAGTTGAAACAAAAAGCCTTTTTGTTTGCGCTTTGTCTTTTTAAAACTTTCCGTATAAAATGAACCCGGTCTCTCCACTCTATAGCTATCTGAGAAGTTATTGCCAAAGCTATTGAAATTATTGTTATCCATAATTTCAACTCCTTTCTTCACAAAATTTATATGTAGGTTGTATTATTTCCCATCTTTAATTTTATTCTAACCAACTATTTTGAAAAAAGTATGAATAAAATGTTAACTTTAATTATTCAAATACTGCTTCTGTGCTTTGTTCAGTGTAAATGTAAATTTCGTTCCCCTGCCCGGTTCGCTTTCCACCCAGATTTCCTGGTTGTGCTCGTTTATAATGTTTCGTACAATAGCCAGTCCCAAGCCTGTTCCGCTCTTATCCCTGCTCCTTGATTTATCTGATTTATAAAACCTTTCCCAGATACGCTCGATATCCTCTTTTTCTATTCCTATACCGGTATCTTTCACAGTAACTAATACTTTGTCCTTATACGACCTGGTATCAACGGATATCACGCCGTTATCAGGCGTAAATTTGATGGCGTTATGCAAAAGGTTGTACACAACCCTTTCAATAGCATCCTTGTCTGCATTCACGTACAGCGTTTCTTCCTCAAATGTGGCATTTACCATTATGTTTTTATTAGTGATAAGATTTTCCAATTTAATAATGCACAGCCTTATAAGTTCGTTAATATCAAAATCCTTCAATGTGAGGCTTACTTCGCCTGATTCCATCTTTGCCAGAGTAAGAAGGTCGTTTACAAGCCTGTTTAACCTGTCCGCTTCATCTTTTACTATCTTCAGGTAATCATTGCGCCTGTCCGGGGGTATAGTACCGTCAAGAATACCTTCTACAAACCCTTTTATGGATGTCATTGGCGTCCTTAATTCATGTGATACATTGGCAATAAATCCCCTTCTCATATCCTCCAGGTTTTGCAGCGCCACGCCCATCTGATTGAAACTTTTGGCCAGTTCTCCTATTTCATCTTTTGAATCGATATCCAACCGCTTGCTGAATTCTCCGCTTGCAATAAGTTTTGCTGCATTGCTTATTTTCTTTAAGGGCTTTGTAAGTTTCAGGGAGAATATATAGACAAGCACTATTGAAATTACTATTGCCACTCCTACGGAAACTATGAAGAAACTGAATACCGTTGCCCGCGCCTTTTGTATTTCCGGTACCGGTGTATGAAGGTATATTACGCCGGTTACATCAGCCTCGTATCCGCTTACTTTAAACTTGAAAGGTTTCTTAACAGTAAGCCATTCATAACCGGTTTCCTTGAAAACGCCGTAAAAATCACCTATCTCCCTTTCGGTATTCTGTCCGGCCAACACCTTGTTATGCTGCCTTAGATCCGGCAAGCTATACACTCCGTCCTCTTCATTCAGATGACTTTTTATTATTCCGGAAATCCTGTTCAAACTTGGTCCGCTGCTGACAATATAGCCGTCTTTGTTTGTAATAAAAATTATGGAAGAGTAATTGGTACTATAAGATTCAAGCACTTTTGAAAGCAAATACCTTGATAAAGGATTCTCTTCATTTTCTACATATGCATTAACATAGTCTATTAAAACTTCACCTACTTGATTTAAAGTTGCAGCCTTTTCATTTGAGACATAGTTTCCAAGAAAAAAGTAAAGCATTACCCCGGTTATTGTAAAACCTGCAATCAATATGGATAAAAATACAAAAACCATTTTGCTGAAAATTGACCTTAGCATTATTTCACCTCAAACTTGTATCCTACCCCCCAAACTGTCTTTAGCTGCCATACCTGATTTGGCAGGTCAATCTTTTCCCTAAGTCTCTTAATATGGACGTCTACTGTCCTTGAATCTCCGTAAAAATCAAAGCCCCATACATGTTCAAGCAGTTGTTCACGGGTAAAAACCTTATTTGGATTGGATGCAAGGAAGAAAAGAAGCTCCAGTTCCTTCGGGGGAAGTTCCATTTCCTTACCGTTCAGCTTAATTGTATAGTTGGAACGGTTTACAACCAGATTTGGATACACAACCTCCTCTACATTATAATCCTGGCGCCCGTATCTTCTTAAAACTGCTTTTACTCTGGCAATAAGCTCTTTTGGATCAAAGGGTTTTACTATATAATCATCCGCTCCAAGTTCGAGTCCCAATACCTTGTCAAAGGTTTCCCCTTTTGCTGTAAGCATTATAATCGGTATATTGCTTTTTTTCCTGATTTCCCTGCAAACATGCAATCCGTCAATCCCGGGAAGCATTATGTCAAGTATAACTATATTCGGTGTAAAATCAGCAAACGCTTCAATTGCTTTTGTGCCGCTGTATACCGTTAAAACTTCGTAACCTTCCTTTTCTAAATACAACCTGATTAGTTCACATATATTAACATCATCGTCTACGACGAGAACTTTTGTCTTGTTTACCATATCATCTCACCATCCTCATTTATATGTATTATCTATAACAACTCGTCAATCCTGTTAAAAGATTTAAAATCACTTAAAAAAACATGGCTTTTTAATAATTCTACCACAACCCATTTATTAATTAAACAACATTTCAATTATCAGGCCTGCGCCATTAATTAATTGAAAAAACAGATCAATTATAGTACCATGTCTATAGATAAATTTTAAAGGTATTCAATTATTTTTATTGTGAAAGGGGAAGAATATGAAATACTCTTTAATTTTTGATATGGATGGAGTACTGGTGGATTCCGAACCCGTTATTCTGGAGGCTTCAATCAGAGGTCTTTCTGAATATGGAGTTAAGGCCTCTCCGGAAGATTTTTTACCCTTTGTTGGAGCCGGAGAGGACAGGTTTATCGGCGGTGTTGCCGAAAAACACGGGCTGACTTATAAGCCTGAAATGAAAAAGCGGGTTTATGAGATTTACCTTGAAATAGTCGATTCAAAATTAAAAATCTACGAAGGCGTAACCCAGATGTTGTACAAGCTGAAGGACAAGGGATACAAACTGGCAATTGCAAGCAGCGCGGATAAGGTTAAAGTTGATGCAAATCTGAAGGTTGCTGGAATTTCCAAGGATATATTTTCTGCCATAGTGTATGGAGAAATTGTCGTGAACAAAAAACCGAATCCTGAAATTTTTCTGACAGCTGCAAAACTAATGGAGGTAAATCCTTCTGATTGTATAGTTGTCGAGGATGCGTTAAACGGCATAAAGGCTGCAAAAAGCGCCGGAATGAAATGCATTGCCGTTACTTCCTCCTTCCCTGAAGAGGTTTTGCGCAGAGAAAACCCTGATTTTATAGTCAGTAATACCGTCGACATATATACAATATTGAAAAAAATTGATAATATATACTGATATACTTAGTTAATCATATAATTAAGAAGGAAGATGATTTAATGAAACTTGGCATAGTAGGACTACCAAATGTAGGAAAAAGTACGTTATTTAACGCAATAACAAAAGCCGGAGCGGAATGCGCCAATTACCCGTTCTGCACAATAGAACCCAATGTGGGCATAGTGCCCGTGCCTGATGAAAGGCTTAATGTACTTGCCCAAATGTATAACCCTGAGAAAGTTACACCCACCACCATAGAATTTGTAGACATTGCAGGGCTTGTAAAAGGCGCCAGCAGAGGCGAGGGTTTGGGAAATAAATTTCTTTCCCACATCCGTGAAGTAGATGCAATTGTTCATGTTGTGCGCTGTTTTGAGGATAACAATATTGTTCATGTAGACGGGTCAATAGACCCAAAAAGGGATGTTGAAACAATTAACCTTGAGTTAATATTTGCTGATCTGGAAATGCTTGAAAAACGAATTGACAGAACCCGTAAGATGCTGAAATCAGGTGATAAAAAGTACCAGATAGAACTTGAGTTTTTTGAAATGCTAAAAGAAAACCTTGAAAAAGGCATCCCTGTAAGGGCTTTAAAACTCACGGACGAAGAGAAGCAAATCATCGACCACCAATTGTTTCTTCTTACTTCAAAACCTGTATTGTATGCTGCAAATATCTCTGAGGAGGACATGCAGTCATATCAAAACAACAAATTTGTTAAAGAACTTGAAAATATTGCAAAAAGCGAAGGATCAGAAGTAATGGTTATATGTGCCAAAATTGAAGAAGAAATTGCCCAGTTGGATGATGAGGAAAAGAAAGTGTTTTTAAATGAACTTGGACTTGATGAGTCCGGCTTGGATCGGTTAATAAAAGCAAGTTACAGGCTTTTAGGCTTAATCAGCTTCCTGACTGCAGGTCCAAAGGAAGTCAGAGCATGGACAATAAAAAAAGGAACAAAAGCTCCGCAGGCAGCCGGGAAAATCCACAGCGATTTTGAAAAAGGGTTCATACGTGCTGAAATTGTCTCATATGATGACCTGGTCAGTTGTGGTTCGTATAATGCAGCGCGGGAAAAAGGCCTGGTCCGTTCTGAAGGCAGGGATTACATAATGAAAGATGGAGACGTAGCTCTTTTCAGGTTTAATGTATGACCTTCGGTCGGGTCAGAGGTAAAGGGTACGAGGTGAGAGGCTGGAAGTTAGAAACAGGGGCGACATTTAGCCGCGCGCATAAATTATAGGGGTAAAACCGGAGACCACTTGTCTCCCCTGCAGGCTTCCGGTATTTGCAGGAGCGCCATCTTGCTGCCCGCATTATTATTTGCGGCACAAAACAAAAATGGCCTGTTCAGGCCGTTTTTTGTTCTATTAATTGTGTAATTTCACTTACTTCCCTGTCATCCAAAACTTTCGACAGATCCACCACTGAAATCAGCTTTTCTCCTCTTTTGGCTATATATTTCAAATAGGAGTTTGACTTGTCGAGTAATCCCCTGGGCACTGAATCAATTTCTTCCTCAGTGAATTTCAAAATTTCATAAACATCGTTCACTGCAAATCCAATATGCATGTCTTCTACCTGAGTAATCAATATTTTCGTCTTTTTGTTGATTTCAGATACACCAAGCTTGAATTTCTCGTTAAGGTTTACTACTGGTACTTCAATACCTCTAAGATTTATTATTCCATGAATATACTCAGGCATTTCCGGAAGACTAGCAACATCCTTATATTTCTTTATTTCCTTAACCTGCAAAGCTTCAGCACCAAATACCAGATTGTTGAGCTGAAATGTAACAATATGTATTTCATTCATCTCACAGTACCCCCTGTAAATGTCAGTAACTATTCCTATGAAGCATACAATAAAAAAAACATTTAATTCAATAATTTTACAGCATAATAATATTATAATAATATCATATATCCTTATAGTTTGCAAAAAAAGAATATTTTTAAATTATCACACTGAAATTTTTGTGATATGGTTAATAAAAATTGCATGTTGACATATAAGAATGTCTTATGGTAGTATTTTTAATAAACTAAAAACTGGCTAATGCGATGATAAGGAAAAGTAGGTTATTTGAGTCCTCAAAGCGAGCCGGGGACGGTGGAAGCCTGGCAGGATAGAATAATTGAAGTTCTCCTTTGAGCTGTTTGCTGAAACATAATGTTAGTAGGCAATACCGGAGCTTTCACCGTTAAAAGAAAGGATGTATCGGGTTTTCCCTGTACATTTAATGAGGTGGACTTGTTTAAGTCAATTTGGGTGGTACCGCGTGGAATATACAATCCTCGTCCCATAATGGGGCGAGGATTTTTGCACCTTACGGCAGGTACGAGGTAAGCCTTACGGCGGGTACGAGGTAAGTGGTGAGAGGTAAAGGGATGAGGGTCAGACCTGCGGGTAGGCTTTACGGTGGGTAGGTCTTATGGCAATTTGGAAGTTGGAGGTTAGAGGTGCATTACATCATGAGGTAAGGTGAAAACCTTATGGTAAATTGGAGGTCAGAGGTTTGGAAGTGCATTACGGCAGGTATGAGATAAAAAGAACAAGGTTTGAGATAAGGGATAACAGGTGATATGTGGCGGGCAGGACCTTGCCGCATTCAATAAGATAAAGATTATTAAAGTTAAAAAAAGGGGGGTTTCGTGTATGATTGTTGTAATGAGTAAAAACGCTACCAGTGAACAAATAGAAAATGTGCAAAAAAAGCTTCAGGATCAGGGATTTAAGACTCATCCAATATTCGGGCAGGTGAAAACGGTTATTGGAGCAATCGGCGATAAGCGGATGCTTAACTCTCAAACCATACTCATGATGCCCGGTGTTGAAACCATTGTGCCTATTATGAAGCCTTATAAGCTGGCGGGCCGCGAACTTAAACAAACTCCTACAATAGTTGAAATAGGGGATGTAAAAATAGGTGGAGAGGAAATTATTGTTTTTGCCGGTCCATGCGCTATAGAAAATGAAGAAATGTTTATGGAGACTGCAATGAAAGTAAAAGAGGCTGGCGCAAAAGTGCTTCGCGGCGGAGCCTTCAAACCCAGGACATCTCCATATTCATTCCAAGGCCTCGAAGAAGAAGGGCTTAAAATCATGGCCACTGCGCGTGAAGCCACAGGACTGAAAATCGTAACCGAAGTAGTTGATACGCGTGATGTTGAACTTGTAACCGAATATACGGATATTATACAAATTGGAGCCAGAAACATGCAGAATTTCCGTCTCCTTCAAGAAGCCGGCACGTCAGGAAAACCGGTTCTCCTTAAAAGAGGACTTGCAGCAACAATTGAAGAATGGCTTATGGCTGCCGAATATATACTAGCTGCCGGAAATCCCAATGTGATTCTCTGTGAACGGGGTATAAGGACCTATGAAACATCCACAAGGAATACGATAGATATGAGTGCCATACCTGTGGTAAAAGAACTCTCTCATCTTCCTATTATTGTAGACCCCAGCCACGCCGCAGGTATATGGAAATATGTAGGAGCGCTTTCAAAAGGGGCGATTGCCACAGGAGCAGACGGGCTTCTTATAGAAGTGCACCCTGAGCCTGCTTCGGCATTAAGCGACGGACCTCAATCCTTAAGACCTTCAAAGTTTGCTGAGCTGATGAAAGAACTTGAACCGGTGGCCAAAGCAGTGGGAAGAAAGCTGTAATTATGTCATGTGTCATGGGGAACCGTCCCCATGACAATCACTATGACAACATTCCTATGTTAATAGGACTTAATTCTCTGAAATTAGGTCTCCCTGTTCATTAACATCCTTACGCTAAAAGTGTATAATTTATATAGCGTATAAGTATGTTAACATATATTTGAGGTAGATATGATGGCTAAACTAGAAGTCTGTGCCAGGTGTGGTCGCTTTAGTGAAGTTACAGGAATCAGAAAACTATGCCCTGAGTGTTATATTCGTGATGACAAGGACTTCGAAAAAATAAGAGAATACCTTTATATTCACCCAGGCGCTCAAGTATTTGAAGTATCAGAAAAACTTCATATTCCAATTCCTCAGATTAAACGTTATTTAAGGGAAGAAAGACTTGAAATCATCGAAGATGACAACCTTTTTCTCAGTTGTGAGAGTTGCGGCAAGCCAATACGCTCAGGAATCCTGTGCGACAATTGCAAAAAAAGCAATCCTCATGACTTTCAAACATTCTATGTTAACAATACCCCAAGAAAACTATTGAAAAAAGTGAATTATATACCGACAAAATAAGGGGCTTATCCATAAAGCCTCTTATAAATGGCATGGTAATTTTTCACCCTTTTCAAAAACCTTTCGGTTTCCTTGAAGGGTATTTTGTCCAGGCTAGCCCCGGAACTGCTGTAATCCCTGTTTTTCAGCCACTCATTAACATTACCGCTTCCACCGTTATAGGCTGCTACTACAAGATCCAGCTGAAAGTCAAATTCTTTCATTAGCCTGCTTAAATACCAGCAGCCAATCCTGATATTAATTTCAGGATCGTAAAGGTCACTGACTGAGTAGTTGTCCATGTTAAGATTCTCGGCTCCCCATTTCCCTGTTGTTTCAGAAATTTGCATTAATCCAACAGCTCCCTTGCTTGAAACGGCATTAGGGTTAAAACTGCTTTCCGCTTTTATAATTGCAAAAACAAGGTAGGGGTCAATATTAAACTCAACAGCATGCTTATATACCACGTCTTTATATTTCAACGGAAACATAGCTTTTGCCGCGTTGTTCAAAATCAGGACAATTAACAACATGGCTATTGCCACGGTAACAATAAGCCTTGCTTTTCTGCCGTATTTTTTAGACAAAAACATCACCTGATACTTCGTATTTTTATGTACAATTTTGCAACACTGTTTTCGAGTTCTTCTATACTCCCGTTATTGACCAGGACTTCGTCTGCAATTTTCAGGTATTCGTCTTCCTTCATCTGCGAATTAATGCGCTTGACAGCTTCTTCATACGTGTAGCCGCTTCTTTCCATAATCCGCTTTATCCTTGTTTCCATATCGCATGTCACAACCCATACCTGGTCAACCAGGTCAATAAAACCCCGTTTCACAGGAATAGGCACATCCAGCACAATAATATCCGAACTCCATTCATTTTTTGCTGCATTTACCCTTTTTTCAATTTCTTCAATAACGTACTTATGTACAATTCCTTCAAGAAGCTTTAACTTTTCCTGGTCATTAAACACAATATCCGCAAGTTTTTTTCTGTCAAGCTCTCCATCTTCATTCAATACGCCACTGCCAAAAGTGTCGACTATTTCGTCATAGGCTTTTTTTCCCTTGGCAGTTACCTCCCTGGAAATTCTATCCGCATCAATAACCTTGGCTCCAAGATCTCTGAGTATCTTTGATACAGTGCTTTTTCCGCTTCCAATGCCTCCGGTAATACCAATAACCATTAACAGAACCATCCCTTACAATATTTTTTAACATTTCACCATTCACGTGCCTCATTTTGTATCATACCAACTTCTGCCGGTCCTAACCTCAACAGATAATGGCACTTTCAGGCAGGCCGCATTTTCCATGTTCTTTTTTAATATTTCCTCAACTTGTTCCTTTTCATCAACATGCGCTTCAATTATCAACTCATCATGCACTTGCGAAATCAATCGTGATTTCATTTTTTTATCCTTCAGTTCCTTATAAACATTCACCATTGCAATTTTTATGATATCCGCAGCGCTTCCCTGTATAGGCGTATTCATTGCTATCCTCTCACCAAAGGCTCTGATATTGCGGTTGCTGGACTTAAGTTCAGGCAAATACCTCCTCCTGTTAAACAGTGTTGTTACATATCCATATTCTTTAGCCTGCTCGACTATATCATGCATATACTGCCTTACGTTTGGATACTTGCTGAGGTATTCTTCAATATACCGTTTGGCTTCCCTTATTGAAACCCCAAGATCCTTTGACAGGCTAAATTCCCCAATGCCGTATACAATACCGAAATTTACCGCTTTAGCTTTTGCTCTCATTAAGGGAGTAACCTCATTTTTCTCAATTCCGAACACCCTGGATGCGGTATTCGTGTGAATATCTTCATTATTCTTGAAAGCAGCTATCATGTTTTCGTCACCGGTTATATGGGCAAGCACCCTCAGCTCAATTTGCGAATAATCAGCATCACATAGCACATAATCCTCATTTTGGGGGATAAAAACCTTTCTTATTTTTCTGCCCATTTCAAGCTTTACCGGGATATTCTGAAGGTTTGGCTCTGTACTGCTTATTCTTCCGGTGACCGTTACAGTCTGGTTAAAGCTTGAGTGTATTCTTCCGGTCAAAGGATTCACAACGTTGATTAAACCCTCTACATATGTAGATTTTAACTTTACCAATTGCCTGTATTCCAGAATCTTTGCCACAATATCGTGTTGCCACGACAGCTGCTCAAGTACTTCTGCATTTGTAGAGTATCCTGTCTTTGTTTTCTTTGAAGCTGGAAGCTTTAATTTCTCAAACAATATAACCCCAAGTTGTTTAGGGGAGTTTATATTAAACCGTTCG